>JAMCZD010000399.1 GCA_023473405.1 Candidatus Omnitrophota bacterium | reverse complement strand
GTGTGTTTTGGGGAACTGACCTGGGGCGTTGCCCCAGGCTGGGATGGTAACGCGCCGTTGGCGCTGAAGGCCCGCCTGATAAAGAAACTGGATTAAGGCACTTTGGAAGAATTTTGTCTCACACCCGTCTTCGCAAATTGAGAATTGAGAATTGGTTATTTACCATTAAAAGAAAGCTTGCGACAAGGCGGGGCCAAACCCACTGAGCGCGTGACTACTCTGAATTCGATTACCAATAACAAATTTTTAATTCTCAATGATCAATGAGTCGCTTGCTTCCTCGTGCTCGAGCCATGCGTCATCCGAGAACTGGTCTGAAGCTTTGCCTCGTTAGGGAGTCTATCACGAGTTGAGGGCCAGCCACCAAGGATATAGGACCAGGAAGCTCAGCAGCAGGCTGGCGACGAGGTTGGACCGTGGGCTTTGGAGAAATGACATAGGCAACCAGGCCAGAACGGCGCCAAAGAGTCCTCCACACAGGAATCCGCCCAGGTGAGCCACCAGGTCGGCCTTGGGATCGAGTCCCAACAAGATAAACAACATGAGCCCGGCCAAGAGACCCGAGATAAAATAGCGGGCGCCATGAGGTGATTCGCGCCAAAGCGAAGCCGATTGAACGCCCACCAGGCCCAAGGCGCCCAGCACCATGCCTGAAGAGCCCAAACTGCGGTGGGGCAGGGGATAGAGGATCAGACCCAGGAGATTGCCGCCCACCCCCGTCAAAAAGGAGGCTAGAAGGCCCCAACCAGGGCCGAACCGTGCCATGGCCAACCCGAGCAGCAGGAAGCCTATGGTGGCATTCGCCGCCAAATGGCCGACGTCGGCGTGGAGAGTGATGGCGGTGAACAGGCGCCACCATTGTCCGGACAGGATAGCCGCGCTGTCCATCAGCCCGTCGGCGCGCAATGGAATGCCGCGAACCTCCTCGAGGACATAGAAGAAGACCAACAGGGCGCACCAGAACAGCGCACCCCAATGAAACACAATCCCTGTCCATGGCAATTCCTGCCGCCAGGACCAGCCGCGATTTTCGCGCTGGTATTGGCGTATGGCAGCCAGGGCGCGATCGAGATCGCGGGGATCCACGGTCAGGCCCCACCGGTCGTCTTCATCGCGATGGACCAGGATCGAGGGTATATCCTGGCTGATCAGCACCAGGTTCCAATCCAGGGCCTGTCTTTGTGAAGTCGCCGGGATAAAGGTCGAATCCGCGTTCATCCCGTTAGTGGTGGTTCTTATTGCACCAGGTTGTATTGGCGAAAGAGTTCCCAGGTCTTTTCGGATGATTCATGCCGGACCGCCTGCCAGCCGCGCGCAAGCCCCGCCGCCACGTTTTCGGGACGGTCATCGAGGTATAACAGCTCGGCGCCGCACCTGGCGGCGGAGCGTTCGACCACGTCATACAATCGGGCGTCGGGTTTCATTATGCCATGCTCGTAGGAGAGGATATAGCCGTCGAACTGGCTGAAAAAAGGGAACTGCCGGCGGATATGTTTCGTTGCCAGCTCGTTGGTATTGGAAAAAACGAAGACGGGTATGGCGCGACGGCGGAGTTGGGTGTGGAGTTCGAGCATGGGCTCGATGGGGGTGAAGATATCGCAGAACAAGTCACCGAATTCGACGAAGTCGCCCTTGAAACCGGAGGCGGACTTGACTTGGGCATAAAACTCGTGGCTGGACAATGCGCCGGTTTCATAGTTGAGCAGGAGTGGGGATTGATCAATGAGCCTTTGCAACTCCACGGTGCCGATCGTGCAACGACTCAGGAGGCGTCGAACGGCAATGCCAAAGTCGAAATCGATCAACACCTTGCCCAGGTCAAACACGATGGCTTTCGGGCTTTTCATTGGTGATGGACAGGTCCGGTTTGGCAAAGGATGACGGCGTCAGGACATGGTTCGTCGTCCTTCGATGGCCTGGCTCAGGGTGAGCTCGTCGGCGAATTCGAGGCTGCTGCCGACGGGCAAACCATGCGCCAGGCGCGACAGTTTAACCTTGAAAGGGGCGAGCCGGCGCGCCAGGTAGAAACTGGTGGCGTCGCCATCGACGTCTGATCCGAGAGCTATGATGATTTCGGCGTTGGGCGCCGATGCAAGGCGCTGTTCCAGGGCCGCAATGCGCAAGTCTTCGGGGCCGACGCCATTCACCGGCGAGATTTTGCCGCCCAACACGTGATAGAGACCGTGGTATGCGCCTGACTTTTCGATGCTGATTATGTCCACAGGACGTTCCACCACGCATATGAGCGAGCGGTCACGGTGGGTATCTTCGCAAATGGCGCAGGGTTGCCGTTCGGTTAAGGCACCGCAGACAGAGCAGGATTGAATCCGATCGCGGGCCGAGACGATGGCCTTGGCCAGTTGACGAACCGCCTCCGGTTCGCTCTGTACAAGGTAAAGCGCCAGCCTCTCCGCCGAGCGCGGCCCTATCCCGGGCCATTTGCCGAGTTCGGCGATCAAGCAGGTAATGGATTCAGGAAGCGAAGGCACGGGATGTCGTCAGGGGAACATTGATGGGGATGCGGAGCGTGGAGCGTATGAGCGTCGGAGAGTGGGAGCGTTGGATGTTTCGCGCTTCGGCATGGAGCGTGAGACGCGCCCTTTTTGCCCGTCGAATCGATTTACACCAAACCGGGGATGTTAAACCCGGAGGTAACCTTGCCCATCTCGTTATTGGAGATTTCCTTGGCCTGGGCCAAGGCGCTGTTGGTGGCGGTAAGGATCATGTCTTCGAGCAATTGAGTGTCGGCGGGATTGACCGCTTGCGGATCGATCTTGATCGCAGCCAGGGTTCCGTCACACTTGGCGGTGACCTTTACCACGCCGCCGCCGCTCGTGGCCTCGATGGTCCGCGAGCTCAGTTGGGCTTGGACTTCTTCCATCTGCCGCTGAATGCGCGCGGCCTGTTTCATTAGTTTGCCAATGCTGGACATAGGAATGAATTGAATTGGGTTTGACTTTAAAAAGGTTACTGTTGCAGGCCATCGAAGCTCTTCAAGCGCGAACCTCGACGATCTGCCCCCTAAAAATCTCGAGCGCCTGTTTGATGAGCGGGTCGTTTTTGAAATCCTCTTTGCCTAATGGAACCGCGGGGGCTTTGGTTGCCGTGGGTTTTGTCTCTGTTGCGGTTGGAGTGTTGCGACTGGAGGGGGACTCCTGCGGGGCGGCGTCATTGGATTCCCGGAAAGACGGTACCGCTGATGTCGGCGGTTTGCCGGCGGATTCAGCGCGCACGAATTTCACCTGAATATCAGCGCCGCACAACTCACGCAGCTTTGTCTGGATCAACGTCCGGCTATTGGGACTATCCACCAATTCCAACTGGTCGACGAATTCAGGGTCGAATCCGATGGTGAGCACGTGGTTGGAAAACGAGACAGGCCGCGCTTGAAGCAGGTAGCTGCGCGTAAACATGCTTGCCCGGCCCACGGCTTCCAACACATTTTTCCAGAGCGACTCCAAATCGCCGGTGGCGTCGGCGTTGGGATTGTCCCGAATTGCATGATGGGTTTCCCTGGTCGCGGCGGATGATTCCAACGCCGGAGCAACCTCCGCCTTGTCAGCAACGGCTGGGGTGGATGACGTTCGTCTCCGTCTCGGTTCGGCGACCGGGGGTGTTGACGGGGCCGATGTGACAGGTTCAACGCCAGAGGCTTTGCCAGCCGTCTCGGACACAAGGCCGGCCGTGGCGCCAATCGGCTGAGCGGATGAGCCGGCCGCGCTCGACCTTCGCAATTGCCGCAATTGCTGCAGCACGGCGTCGAGGCTTACGGCGGCGCGCGCCTGAATGGCCTTGATCAAGGCGAGCTCGACCATCGTTTTCTTCGAGGCTGCGTCTCGAAGCCGGCTCTCGGAATCGGCAAGGACCTCCATGATTTGAGTGAGGGCGTCGGAGTCGATGGTTCTCGATTGTTTCTTCAAAACATCGGCTTCAACCTCGGTTGCTTCGAGCACATCAAGGTCGCCTTGGGTAATTTGGAACAGGAGCAGGTTGCGAAAATGATTCAGCAGATCGGACAGCAACCGGCTCAAGTCTTTGCCGTTGCCGGCCAATTCATTGAGCCGGTGCAAGGCGGCATTCATGTCGCCCGCCAGCACCGCCCCGGCCAGCTCATGGACCTGGCCCCGCGACGTGAGACCGAACATGGACAACACATCGGTCTCGACAATTTTTGAGCCGCAGAAGCTGATGAGCTGATCCAGGGCCGATTCGGCGTCGCGCATGCAACCCTCGGCCCCGCGGGCAATGGCATGAAGGGCGGCGGCGTCAATGTCCACCTGTTCCAATTTGGCGATCTTGTCCAGGTGATTGACAATCAGAGACACCGGTATCCGGCGGAGGTCGAAGCGGAGACAGCGGGAGAGGATGGTGGGCAAGACCTTCTCCGGTTCCGTGGTGGCGAACATGAATTTCACATGCGCGGGCGGTTCCTCGAGGGTCTTCAAAAGCGCGTTGAAGGCCTCCTTGGTGAGCATGTGAACTTCGTCAATGATGTAAATTTTGAAACGCGACGCCGCCGGGGCATACTTCACGGTCTCGCGCAAGGCGCGTATTTCCTCGATCCCGCGATTGCTGGCGCCGTCGATCTCCAAAACGTCCAACGATCTGCCTTCGCTGATCTCGCGGCAACGCGGGTCGTCATCGGGAAAATCCGTTTTGGGGCCGTCGGTGCAATTCAGGCACTTGGCAAAGATACGGGCGATGGTGGTTTTGCCGGTTCCGCGTGGTCCGACGAACAGGTAGGCATGGGCGATGCGGTTCTGCTTGATGGCGTTGGCCAGGGTCTGGGTGACGTGTTCCTGACCGACGACATCGGCGAATCGTTGTGGTCGGTATTTGCGCGCTATGACTTGATACGCCATTTAAACTGAAAGTCCAAAATCACAACATGCCAGGGTGACCACGGCAGATGCGGAACAAACTACCGTTGCTGCATTCCTGCCCTGGCGGGGTTCGTAAGTCCACATTCCATGGGCCCTGGCAAAATCAGGCCCTATTAAGCCGCACCTCCACCATGGCATCAAGCAGAATAAAAGCAAATCAGGCTCGCGATGAATAAGGCCTTGCGAAGACGGCCTGGGGAGTAAAACCTTCGCGGTCTTTGCGGCCTTCGCCAGAAAGTCTGCCAAACCTATTTGGCGTCCTCGAGCGCCCTCTTCGCCTTCGCGCGGGCCTCCTCCATTTTGGCATTTTTCGAAGCGGGTTCGTTGGCCGCCTTTTGCCAGGCCTCGATAGCGGCTTCTTTCTGGCCGATGGCGGCAAGCGCCTGGCCGCGGAGATATTGGATATCCGCCTCGGGTGTGCCTTCCAGTTTGCCCGTCGCCAGGTTTTTGGGATATTCGAGGGCGCGATTGAATTCAGCGAGCGCTCGAGTTGGATTTCCAGCGTCCAACTGCGCACTGCCCAGCTCGAGGTGGGCCTCCTTGAACAAGTCGTGCGCCTCCTGCGCTCCTTCCCAAATCGTTATGCGAACCGAGTCCAACAGCTTCGCCGTCTCGCCATAATCACCCAGCCGGTTATTGGCGCGGGCGAGCAGGGCGACGAAATCCGACCGGCCTTTGCCGGCTGGAAAAGCCGCCATCAAGATTTGGCGCGTGCGCATGATCAAATCCCGGCTCTGGTCCTTCGAAACGGCCTTATCGGCCAGGGCAAAAAGCACCTGTCCCAGGTCGCGCGCGACAATTGGATCGGAAGGATCGGCGAGATGCGCCAAATCGAGGTATTTGGACGCACTGTCCAGGTCGCCGTCTAATTGGCGGCAAGCCATGCCCAGGGCGCGATAGGCGACTGCCGGGGATTCACCCAAATCGGCGGCACGTTGCCACTCGGCCCGGCCCTCGGCGTGGCGGCCAAGGGAAAACAGCAGGTGCCCCAGCAGCAGGGTTGCCTTGCCATCTTTCGGATTCGATTCCAATGCCCAGCGCAAGACGGGAATTGTCTCGTACCGGTGCGGGAAAATGTCTTCAATTGAATCCGATCGTGCCTGGGCGAGGTAGTCTGTCGCCGCTTGCTCTTTCCCGAGCCGGTGCGCGAGATACGCGGCCCAATAGCAGGGAACCGGTTCACGGGCAGCACGCTGCGGCTTGAAATAGAAATCAGCCAGGAGCGCCAGAGCGCTCTCTTCCTGGCCGAGCTCGGCGTATTCCGCCACCAAGTCGAGCAGGTCCTGCGTATTGCTGGAAATTAAAGGAGCCAAGTCATAGGCGGTGGTCTTTTCGCCGGCCAACCAGAGAATTGAGCGCGCGAAAGTATCCAACGGATCGGCGAGTAAATTCTGGCGGGCCAGTTTAGCGGCAGCCTCTTTGTCGCCGATCTCAAGCTCGGCCAAGGCCAGGCGATTGCAGGAAACCGGATCACAAAGGTTGGCACCCGTTTCCGCCAATGCCCTGATGGCCGCCTGCCAATCACCGCGCCGGATGAGTATCTTGCCGGCCAGGGAACGCCCGGGAATCGCCGTGGCTGGATCCAGGGCGGCCTTCCATGCCTCGTCGAGGGCTGCATCCTGGTGATCCAGACGGAACTCGGCAACGGCCAGGGCAAAGTGAGCCCTGCCAGCATCCGGGTCGACTGCGAGCGCGGCCTGGGCGTTGGTTGCGGTCGCCGCGGTGTCGCGGTCCAAATCGAGGTAGGCCAAACCGGTGAGAGCGGTAACTGATTTTGGGTCCTTCTCGAGCGCCCGGTTGAATTGCGCCTTGGCCTCGGTGAACCGCGCAAAGAGATACTCCTGCCACCCGGCCTGCGCCAGTTCCGATGCCGAATCGCCGGCAGCAATTTTTGCGGGCGGCGTCCGAACCGGCAAATCGAGTGGGGCACGGAACCGGGCCAGAATTTGCTTGCCGGCGCTGATTTCGATTTCGACGGGAACGATTGCGCCTTGATATTCGAACTTTAGCTCAGCCGGTTCCCGCGGGGTGAGCTTCGACCGCGCGCTGCCCACTTGGATGCCTTGTCGATAGAGGCTTACCCGGACCGGGCTCCAGGTTCCAGTCCCGATCATCCTGAGACGAAGACCATTCTCCTCCGGGAGGACCTTAACTGCGACATCGCGGTTGGCAAAATCAAAGCCGCCAATGCCATGGACCGGATACCACCATTCCTTCCAAGCCACCGCCTCCGATGGATCAAGGCGTCCCACGTCCGCCTGCGTGGGGAGCGGTCCCGTCTGGACCTCATTATATGGTCCATCGGTATCGCTCAGGTCCATCTGATGCATGGTGCCGTAGCCGCCATGACCCCAGGTCCAGGCCTTTTTGCCGGGTAACAAGTGATGATTGGCGTAAGCCACAACGCCGCAGTCGGCCCCTTCATCGTAGGAGCCGAAGAAGTCCTGATTGCATTCATAAGCAAAGATAGATGAGGCGTCCTGGTAGTTCCGGCCGAGGCTCAGGTCCTTGCCGTTCGAAATCGGCCAGGTATAAAAGGTCCTGCCGCTGTGGTCCGTGCCGAGCGTCATGGGATACACAAACCTGAACCCGTCGGTGTTGGGAGCGGCGGTGCAATTCCAGAAGTAATATGGGCGCACGGTTTCGGTGGAATTATAGATGCGGATGGCTTCCTCGAGGAACGAGCGACCTGGCCGCAGGGTTACCAGCACGGTCCAGCGGGTCCGATAAACTCGCTCCACTTCGCCGACGGCGATCGATCGTGAGCCATCCGGGTTCGGCGGGGCAATTACGACGTCGACCGGTTGGACGGCGCTCACGGTATGGCCGGCCGGGCCGGTATTGAACTCGACACCGCCCGATATCCAGGCGCCGCATTGCCCGATCAGCCCAGGTTTAATGACGTGGTTCACATAGAAAACCGGGGTATCGGTAATTTTGTTCCAAACCTCGTAAATCCTCCCGCCCAACTCCGGAAGAAACGTCACACGCAGATACTCATTCTCGAGCACCACGGTACGCCAAAGATGTGGTTCCTGGATGCGCCGCAAGTTGTCCAACATCGGGTAGGGATAGATATTGCGCCCATCGGTTCCGCGGAAATAAGGATGACGAACCGGGGGCCACCACGGGTAAGTGGGGATTTTGATGCGGCCCTCGTAGGCCTTTACGTCGGCCTGGACGACGGTGATGGGACCAAAAGGTGCCCCGGCTAAAAGCAGGAGGCCGGCAACCAACAGTCTTGCCAGCCGGTCCGGTTTAAGAACGTTTGGTCTTTTCATGGTATATACTCGCGCAATGATTCAACTCACTCTTCAGGCTAATTCGCGGCCAGCATAGGCCGGTCCATTTGCCGGCGCAATTTGATTTACCAAGGGTCTCCAAGAACTCCGAATTCAAACGGACTTCGAGCCGGCAGACCACGGGATCTATTGGGCGGGAAGGGTAAAGCAAAAGGTTGCGCCAGGACCCGGTTTTGGGTCCAACCAAATTGTGCCGCCGTGACGTTCGACGATCTTCTTGCAGATGGAAAGGCCAATGCCGGTCCCCGGGTATTTATTCCGATTATGCAATCGTTGGAAGATAAGGAAAATCCGGCTGGCATAATGCGGATCAATGCCGATGCCATTGTCCCGCACCTCGAAACGCCAAAAACCGGATTCGAGCCGGGCGCTGATTTGAATCTCGGGCTGGGCGCTGCCGCGGAACTTGACCGCGTTGCTGATGAGGTTTTGGAACAACTGCGTGAGTTGAATGGCGTCGCCTGTGACGGTGGGAAGGGGACAACTCGAGATCACCGCGTTCGCTTCCTCGATGCTGGTATGCAGATTGGCCAGGGCGTTGTCCAAGGCGGCCCGCACGTCGACCGGGACATAGGCTTTGCCACGATCGATACGGGAATAGGAGAGCAATGCATTGATGAGGGATTGCATGCGCGTGACACCGCCCACGGCGCCGGCGATGTATTCGTGTGACTTTTCGTCGAGCTCGTGCCGGCAACGCCGTTCCAGCAGGCTCAAGAAACCGGCCACAGCCCGCAACGGCTCCTGCAGGTCATGGGAAGCCACATAAGCGAACTGTTCGAGGTCTTGGTTTGACCTGGCCAATTCGGCGGCGGTCTTGCGCAGCGACTCCTCGGCTTTCAGGCGCGCCTGGCGCAAGCGCAGCGTGGTGATGCCATAAGCCAGGTCGTCGGCCAATTTGCTCAACAACTCCACCTCGTGTTCCGTGAACGGGTCTGGCTCTCGCGAATAGATGGTAATAGCGCCTAAAGCCGTGTCATCCACTCGCAGGGGCAGGGCAATCGAGGAAGCATACCCTCGCTTGATGGCCTGTTCACGCCACGGCGCGGACTGCGGATCGGTGAGCATGTCACGACACAGACTTGGTTTCCCGGTCAGGATCGCCGTGCCGGTGGGATTGCGATCTTGTTCCGAGTCGGCCCAGGTGATCTTAAGCGTATCGAGATAACCCTCTTCGAAACCGGCGCAGGCCGCCGGTCGAACGCTCTTGGCGCCGTCTTGCTCCGCATACCCGATCCAGACCATTGCGTGACCACAGTCGCCTACCACGATTTGACAAACTTCGTTCAAGTAGGCGGATTCCTCCTGGGCGCGCAACCGGGCCTGATCGCTGTGGCTGCGCGCATTCAGGGTCCGATTCAGGCGCCGCAGATTCTTCTCCACCAGCTTGCGTGCCTCGACTTCGCTACGGAGTTCAACATTGAGGTTTTCCGCCTGTTGGCGCGCTTGCTGGGCATCCTCCGCCAATTTGAGAGCGGCCTGGCGGGACTCCTGCAACGAGGCATTGGCAGCCTGAAGCTCAGCGGTGAATTGGCGGAGCTTCTCTTCGGTCTGTTTGCGCTCCGTGAGGTCGCGCGAGACCACCAGGACATTGGCAACGCGACCGTCGGCGCCGAATTCAGGGACACAATGGGACAGAAAAAACCTGGTGCCGTTTTGCGTCGGAAGATAATCCTCCATTCCCATTCTTTGCCCTGTTTGGAAGACCTCCAGAATCCTGGACCTCCAAAGTCTGCATTGTTCCTCGGAGAGTCCGGCCTCTTCCAGGTTTTTCCCGATGACCGCGGCAGCCGGCTTCCCAAGCAGGCGCAAACCTGCCGCGTTCACATAAATGTGGCGCAAGTCCTTGTCGAATCGCCGGATCGCGTCGGGGGCATTCTCCGCGAGCGCGCGGAACTTTTCTTCCACACCGGATAGAGAGGCCGTCAGGACGTTGTCCAGCGACGTGCCCCGGTCTTGGGCACTGCGGGCAGCGGTCAGCAGAGAGACGAGAAAATAGACGCCGCCCAGGTACTGGGAGAACCTGCCCGCCCACCCAATCGGGCTGCCTACCGAGCTCTCGACAAAAAAGGCGCTTAGGCTAATGGCGGTCAAGGCCAGGGCGCACGCGTACCAATACAGAAAACCCTCCTTGTTCCTGAGATATGTTCCCATGAAAATGATGAATGAGAACACAAACAGAATATCCGCAGTTCCCAGGACTGCCTGCCTAATGGGCGTAGGGCCAACGCCCTGAATGAAAAACGGCGGCATGACCCCCCCCAGGCAAGCCGCCGTAACTACGGCCATAATCAGGGAAACGCCGCCATAGCCAAAGCCCAGCCACAATCTCTTTCGTCCAGCCCCCACTTCAGGTGATATCGCCGCCAAAAGTATCCACGCCGCGGCAAAATGAAATACCGCCCCCATCAAGGCCCCGAGGTTGTAGACTGTGACGTTCAGGTTGGCTCCGCCGGGCAAGTCCCTCAATATGGCCGCCAGAACTCCGCCGATTCCAAATATCAGGACCCCACAGCCCAGCAGAAGGACCTGGATGCGGCCCGTGACCCTGTAATTCCTTGACGCAATCCAGGACACGACGAAACAAACCACACCAACAAAGAGTATGTTGCCGATAAGGATCAACCAGGCTGGATCATAGAATAACGAAGGCACAAAGCTAAAATGCGCCACTATAATCAGAATAATCAGGGCTGGTATCGGCAGCAAACTAACGGGAATTCCCCTTCGAGGGCTCGTCCCGATTGGAATGGCAGCGTGTTTCGCCATGCAATTTAAAAATGCGTAAGGTGTCCGATACCCGGTTTTACCCGTCGATTGCCGACAAACGGTCCGGAAAAACGGAATTGAACTTCCCGAAACCGGCGGGACCGGTCCAAATGCTCAACCTGTGCACAGTTTTCTGATTATGGGGAAGATGTGAAGGGTGTCAAGATTGGCGGCCGTGCCCCGGCAACGGCGCCAACAATCCCGCCGTTCAGTGGCGGCAAATCCGAACTTGTGGTAAGTTCATCGAAAAATGAGAGGAGCCACAATATGATAACTCGCCGGCAAGCAATTAAAATGGCCGCTATTTCGACAGCGGCGTTGACAGTGCGAATTCCACCATCGGCAGCCGCCGCCCAGCCGGCTTCAGGCAATACCGATCCCACCGGTCCGTTTGTCCTGCCGCCTCTGCCCTATGCCTACGATGCCCTCGAACCTTACATCGACGAGCAGACGATGCGCATACATCATGACAAGCATCACGCGGCTTATGTGGCAAACCTTAACAAGGCGGTGACCGGCTGGGATGGCCTTGACGATAAGTCGATCGAGGATTTGATACGTAGCCTGGCCGGTGTCCCCGAGAACATTCGAACCGCCGTTCGCAACCAAGGGGGCGGGCACCTCAATCATTCCTTGTTCTGGCAGATGATGTCCCCGCACGGTGGAGGCGAGCCCCAAGGCGATCTTGCCACGGCGCTGGAGAAGAAATTCGACAGCTTCGCCGGGTTTAAATCGGCCTTTACGAAAGCAGCTTCCGCCCTTTTCGGCAGTGGCTGGGTGTGGCTTACCATCGGCGACAGCAAAGAACTGCGTCTCGAGCCCACAGCGAATCAGGACAGTCCTTTGACTGCCGGTCGCACGCCGCTCTTGGGGATCGATCTATGGGAACATGCCTATTACCTGAAACACCAGAACCGGCGTGCCGATTATATTGCCGCTTTTTATCATGTGATCAATTGGGACGATGTGCAAAAACGCTATCATGATGCAATCTAAGGTGTGTGGGATCGTGGTCCTGGGCTTGACGTTGGGTTTGACGTCCGGTTGCACGACCTATCCCATATCGAAACAATTGCGCCAGGAAGCCAACAAGAACCTGACTCTTCCGATGGTGCTCGAGTCGCCCACGGCGTTTGTCGGTTCCATGATCATTTGGGGTGGACGAATCCTCAAGGTCGAGAATTACCAGAACCGAACCGACCTTTACGTCCTGGAAATGCCATTGAACAAGGAGGAGTGGCCCAAAGGTGTGGTTTACTCGCGGGGACGATTCATCGCCCGAAGCGCAATTTTCCTTGACCCGGAAATCTTCCGTATCGGGCGCAAGATAACGGTTGCCGGCTTGATATACGGCGCCGAGGAGAAAACCCTGGACCATCGGCTTTACCCATACCCGGTCGTCGTTATCAAACAAATTCACCTCTGGAGCAACGTTCACCCACCCAGCTATTACGAATGGGGCTTCCGCCAATACGTTCCCTTCTTCTGGCCTTCCGATAACGACATGGGCTTTGACGACGAATACGATATTTTCCCTTAGAGGGTGAGCGAGAAATCGTTTCCTTGCGTTCTTTGCGCGAAATATCCGCGTGTCAGGGCGACACACGGACGCGGTAGAACCGGGTTGAAGGCGGTAGATTCAATGGGACGACGTCGATGCAGGATTCGAGAGGTGACAATGCCGGGAGCGGGACGCCTTGGCCGGGCAGGGGAACAAAACCCGCGTCGGGATCATCGGAATACTCAACTTGGTATTTCCGCCCGCGCATTGTGGTCCAGACCAGGTTGACTTGATTGCTTTGTGACAGCCCCATTGCCAGGCGGAACTCGTACCCGGTTGGATCGGTGCCGGCGGCTTGTTCTTCAAGGTTGGAAAACCCGTCGCCGTCGGGATCGCCATCACCACCGTCAAACCCGGTGGCTGACAGTGGGTTGAATCCATATTTGATTTCAAAACCATCGAGCAGGCCGTCACCGTCAGAGTCAGGGCTATCCGGATTCGTTCCGTAGTGTCTTTCCTGAGAATCGGTTAGTCCGTCGGAATCCGAGTCCGGATCAGGGTCTCTGGCTAACTGAACGATCAAGCCCTCCAAAACCACATTGCCTTGGCCTGAGCCTACCAGTGAATAACCGGCAAAGCTGGTGTCCGGTTGTCGTGTCTGGTGGTCCACCCGAGTGTCAAATTCATTCCCCCCGACCATAGCCCCGATTTTGATCAGATCACCCGGCTTGACTCCGCCCAGACTGCTGAAGGGAATCGATAATTCGATATAATCTGCGTTTTGCTCGCCATGAACGGGACCGGACTGCGGCGACCGATTGAATTGTTGGAGGCATGCCCCCGGCACCGAATCAAGCTGCGGATTCAGGTAGAAAATGCCTTGGCCGATATTGAGGTTTAGCTCGGGACGCGGAAAGCTGCGAGATTCGCCATCGCCGAATTCGTCCCCCAAAATGCATCCAATAGCCGGAGTGAAGTGAGCGAAAGAGAGGTTCGCCAGAAAGTCCAATCCATCGGCGCCCTGGCCGCCCGGGTCGACGCGACCATTTCCTACCGGCCACATGTTGGTCACACCAGGCAGGCCAGGCGATTCAATGAAGAGGAACACATTATTACTCGAATGGACCATGACCTGTTCCAAGCCAAGGTATAGCGTGTTGGAATTATTGTTTGCATAGAGCCGGCCAAGGTTGGAAAACTGGCCGGCCATAGTGAAAATAGGAGCGCCGGAAAAATCAAAGGCCTGCCCGAAGACATTGCCATCACCGTCATCGGCCGGCCCCGAGGCAATCGCCGGCGAGTTCCAGGCTGCCGGGTAAACCTGGCGGGGCGGCGGCGCTCGCTGGATAGTCATTGAATCAAACACAACCCCGTTGGCATCGATCGCCTGCAGCTCGACAGTATCTCCGTTGATATCAACTTTTACACAATGATGCCTGCTCCAGAACTGCGCGTCGGACGGATCGAGTGTGCCGCCGAGCGGGTACAAAACCCCACCACCGCCACCGGTGACGATGGCATGAACCCCGCCAATTGGGTTCAATCGCTCATAAACGTGATCATGGCCGTTGAAGATCACTTGCACCCCGTATCGGCTGGCCAAAGGGCCAATAATGTCCTGTAACTCGACCTGGTCCGGAATCCCGTTGTAGTTGTAATCATCGTATCGGTGCGGCCCGGAGGAGCGCATCGGGTTATGAAAAATCAGGAACTTCCAAGGCTTGCTCGACGCGCTTAAGTCTGCTTCAAGCCACCGATATTGCGGGCTGGCAATCGAGTAATCAGTCCCAGCCAGCAGATCGGTGTCGAGAATGACAAAGTGCGCGTCCCCGTGGTCAAAGGAATAGAATTGCTCCGTGCCGGTAACTTCGTTAGTGGGCAAGTAGAAGGCGTCAAAGTAATCCGTTGCGCTGGCGTGCCTGTCATGATTTCCCAGGGCGAAAAAGAAGGGTGCATACCGCATCTGCGACTGATACACACTGAAACAGCGCAAGTCCACCCGCCCCGCGGTAAACGAAGGATAAACAATGTCGCCCGCGAAAAGGACCAAGTCCGGTGCCGCGGTTTGCATCACTCGTGCGACCTGGTACTGCGCGAGGCTGCCGAGACCGGTATCGCCGACCACGACAAAGCTTAGCGGACCGCTTGATTTGAAAGTGTGAAAGCTGAAGACAGGCGAGACAGCCGTTTGCCCGCCGCCGGAATCATGAACCCGATAGTAATATGCCGTGTCCGGACCGAGGTTGGTAAGGGTAGCAACGTGGAGGTTGGTAAGTGTGGTGTCAACCCAGCGGTTTTCGAAAGACAGGTTGGTTCCATATTCCACGGTGGCATCGGCCCAAACCGGCGTTTTCCATACTATTTGAATCCGGTTTGTAGAGGCGTTTTGAAGAAAAGGACCGCGGGTAAAATTCGCCCGCAGCTCCGGCGTTAAGATAAAGGCGCAACTGTCCCATGAAGCGCGATGTCCTTGAATAGCCAGGACGTTTTCACCCGGGACCAGCAGATGGACGTAAGCGGTAACATCGATCTCCTCGGCTGCGCCGGCGGCATGCTCGGTGGCCATGGCGTCAAACGGCACTGGAGTCCACGGCTCGCCAGGCAAGCCGCGCCGGGCGATCTCGACACCGTTCAGGTAAGCCACAAAGCCATCCTGGTAATCCAGCCGCAGAGTCAGCCACTTTACCTCCGCCGGGTCCGTGACTAAAAAGGTCTTGCGCGCAAACAGCGAGAGATAGTTCGACGCCATATCGGCCAGGTAACTGGGGGGCGAGTCGTAACCGAAACCGAAACCTGATGGGCCCATGTTCCACTCATGATCATCATAACCCGGTTCGGTCCATGCCTTAAGCGCGGCGGGAGGGTCGTTGGTTCCCTTGTGGAGGCGCCAGACATCGCCAACTCTGACCAAGGCGATTTCATCGGCCTCTGAAGAAACCACCAGGGTGAAATAGCAGAGCCACCATTTGAACACCATGCTCGGAGTCTAAATGCACACTACCCAGAGTCAATCTTCGAACCCGTTTGATCAATTTGGATTTGATGTTTCCGCCGCGAACCCCAAATATCCAGCCGCAATATGAAAACCAATTTTCCAAGTCTGCCGGCGAACAACTGGCTCAGGTCCTGGCCGGCTTGGAGTCCGATTGATTATGGCCAGAAAGACCGAACGTAAACCCAATCTAGCGACTGACACCTCGGCCTCCGCCGCCAACTGCGCGCCAGTCGCGGCTTCAAAGACTGAGCCCGGTTTGGACGTTGAGTTCAAGCGCGGACTCGGCTTGTTCGACGCCACCATGGTGGTTGCTGGATCCATGATTGGTTCCGGCATATTCTTGGTATCGGCGGACATGGCGCGTTTGATTGGCAGCCCGGGCTGGCTGCTGGTTGCGTGGCTGATCACAGGCGTCCTGACGTTATCGGCAGCGCTGTCATACGGCGAACTGGCCGCCTTGATGCCCCGGGCTGGTGGCCAATATGTGTATCTGCGCGAGGCCTTTTCGCCCTTATGGGGCTTCTTGTACGGCTGGACCTTAATCCTCGTTATCCAGGCAGGCACGATTGCGGCCGTGGCCGTAGCCTTTGCCCGGTTCGCCGGCGTGATCTTTCCCAGTCTCTCTGAGAATATCTATTTGATCCCACCAGTCCATCTGACTGAAGGCTATGCGTTCTCGTTGTCAACTGTTCAGCTTGTGGCAGTCCTGATGATCGCCTTGCTCACCGTCACCAACATGCGCGGAATCGATTACGGCAAAACGGTGCAAAACGTTTTTACCGTCGCCAAAGCCGGCGCTTTGTTGGCCATGATCCTTGTCGGCCTGACGCTGGGCTGGAATGCGGGGGCGATCAAAGAAAACTTCGGCGCATTCTGGCAGGCTCGCCCCGCCCAGACAGTCGCCAACGGAGTTTCCGCGCTATCCGGTATCGGCCTTTTCATTGCCTTGTGCGTAGCCCAGACCGGCTCGCTCTTCTCGGCTGATGCATGGCATGACGTCACCATTATTGCCGGCGAGGTGCGCCGGCCGCGTCGGAATTTGCCATTGGCGATGGCCCTGGGCGCCGGGGGAGTGATCGTGCTTTATTTGCTGGCGAACCTGGCTTACCTGGCCGCCTTGCCCCTCGACTCCATTCAACACGCCTCCAACGACCGGGTGGCCACGGCCATGCTCGATAAGCTGTTCCCCGGCCTCGGGGTGGCCCTGATGGCCGTGGCGATCATGATTTCAACCTTTGGCTGCAATAACGGGCTGATATTAGCCGGCGCGCGCGCCTCCTATGCCATGTCGCGCGACGGACTTTTTTTCCGCCTGGCAGGCCGGTTGAACCGCGCCAAAGTGCCGGCGTGGGGATTGGCCTTGCAGGGCATCTGGGCCGCCTTCCTGGTGCTGCCGCGCACCCATCGGAACGGACACTACGGCAATTTATACAGCGACTTGCTCGATTACGTGATCTCGGCGGCTTTATTGTTTTATATCTTGACCATTGCGGGCCTGTTTCGCTTGCGATTTACTCGACCAGACGCCGAGCGCCCCTACCGCGCCTTCGGTTATCCCTGGGTGCCCGCCCTTTACCTGGCCGGAGCCTCAACGATAGTGGTGGTGCTGTTCATATATCGTCCGATGACCACCTGGCCCGGCCTGGCCATCGTCTTTCTGGGCCTGCCAGCTTACGCGTTCCTGAAACTGCGCGGGAGTGGGGTAGACCTCCGGTCTGCCAGTTAGCCGGGCCTCCGGCCCGAAGCTCGGATTTGGGAATTGGGAATTGGGAATTGGGATTTAAAAAAGACATGAATGGACAAGAGAGAGTTGGAGAGGAGGACCCCGGAGTTTGCATGTCGCGTTGTGCGCTTGGTTGTTCTGATTGCAAAAAGTTTTGAGTCTCAGGGACGCTAGACCTGCCGGATGGGTATTTCAGCAGAGTCAATACTTGATACTGACCCTATTGCCAATGAACTCCTTGCCATTTCCACCAGCGCCCTAAAATCCCAATTCCCAAATCATCTTGTCCAATCCCAAATCCTAAATCCCAAATCCTAAATCTCTTTTTCGCTCCCTTTCACTC
>JAMCZD010000214.1 GCA_023473405.1 Candidatus Omnitrophota bacterium | reverse complement strand
GCGATCGCGGGATGCTGGATGCGGGCGCGGTGGCGGTTGATACCCAGGAAGACCGCGGGCGGGCGTATGCGCATTATCTCGATGCGTTAGCCGGCCTCCCTTATTTCGTAGGTTGTCATTGGTTCCAATATATCGACCAGGCATTCCTGGGCCGGCACGACGGTTTCGAATCGTCGAACGTCGGTTTTGTTGACGTAACCGATAGTCCCTATCCCGAGCTGGTCAATGCGGCCAGCCGGGCAAACGCGTTCATTTACCAGTCGATCCTGGCTCGATAGTGCGGTGCCGTGACATCACACCGGCCATCAGACCGCAGCCAGCAGCAACAGGATGATCAGTCCGGCAATCGTGGTCAGGACCGTGATGGGAATGCCGAATCTGGCGTAGTCCCAGAACCCGACTTCGATGTGGCCCCGCGCGGACTCGACCACAATAATATTGGCCACCGACCCCAGGATGGTGAAGTTGCCGGCAAAAGTCGTCGCCAAGGCCAGGACTTTCCACATCAGTTCGGGTTGGGCGAAATGCCCGATCCATTTGCCCGCCAAGACCACAAACGGCACGTTCGAAAACACGTTCGAGCCCAAGACCGAAAACCAGGTGAAATTCCATGCCTGTGCGGTTGCACTGGTGCCGAACACACCGCGCAGGAAGCCAAATATCTGCTCCGGCAGGCCGGTTTTGCTAAGCCCTTCCACCACCACGAACAGTGAAGCGAAAAACAGCAGCAAATGCCAGTCCACCAACTGCAATACCTCGTGCGTGTCTCTCCGGGCCAATACCATGATCAATACCGCCCCGCTCAGGGCCGTCCACGACAAGTCCGCCCCCAGAATGAATCCGATGAACACCAGGCAAAAGATGGTGAAGGTGATGATTAGGAGGCGTCGATCCAGTTGCCGCTCGCGGGGCGCTGCCCGCGCGATCACTGCCTGACGCAAAACCCGGCGGAAACCAAGCCGCAACACCACATACTCGATGGCCAATCCCGCCGCCGCCGCCGGTACGAGCGCCGCCGAGAATCGCAGGAACGGCATGTGCGAGAGGTGGCCGATGATCATGTTTTGCGGATTCCCAACCAGGGTTGCCGTGCTGCCGATGTTGGCGCTCATGGCCAGGGCCATTAGATAAGGAAACAAAGGCAGCCTGCCGCGCGCGATCACTGTCACCACCAGCGGCGTCAGCATCAAACACACAGTGTCATTAACCAAAAGCGCCGACAGAATCCCCGAAGTCAGCATCAGATAAAGCAACAGGCGCTGCGGCGTCCCGGCCAGCTTCAATACCTCGTCGGCGGCCCAATCGAAAAAGCCCGCCAGGCTTAAATAAGCCGAAATCAACATCATCCCCAAGAGCAGCACCAGGGTGTCGTAGTCGACCGCGCGATAGGCTTGTTCGGGCGTCATCACCCCAGCGACCACCATGAGCACCGCGCCGAACAAGGTTGCCGCGGGCCGGTTCAATGGCAGTATCTTCAACCGCCGCCCGCTGATCAGCACGTAGGTAACCGAGAAAATCAGAATTGCCAGTATTTCCCGCATTACGTCCCTTTTCTTTAGACACCGGTGCCTTGCAAGAATGAGTCTGTTGTTTTGATGGCCGCAGCCTGTTTTGGAAGAGAAGAGCGGCGACTCGCCGCCGGTGGGTTTATTTGTGGATGAGCTGTCGAGCGAGACGGACTGCGGCCTGCATGCTGCCCGGACTTGCCTTGTCTTGGCCGGCGATGTCGTAGGCGGTGCCGTGATCGGGCGAGGTGCGCACAAACGGGAGTCCCAGGGTCCAATTTATTCCGGTATCGAACCCGATCATTTTCAGTGGGCCCAGGCCCTGGTCATGATACATGGCCACCACAACGTCAAAATTCCCGTGATACGCCTGGTAAAACAGGGTGTCGGCGGCCAGTGGTCCCGCCACATCGATCCCGCGTTTCCGTGTCTCGAGCACCGCCGGAGCAATGATATCGATTTCTTCATTTCCCAGCTTCCCGCCTTCGCCGGCGTGCGGATTCAAGCCGCAAACGCCCACGCGAGCGCGGCGCAGTCCTAGTTTGCCGCACGCCTCGGACGCTAGTTCGATCACCTGTTCAACCTTGGCGGTTGTGATCCGGTCCGGCACTTCGCGGAGAGGCGCGTGCGTCGTAACCAGTGCCACCCGCAACCAACGCCCGCGGTCGTCGGCGCCCAATAACATCATGGCGGTCCGATCGGCATGCGCCATTTGGGACAGAAACTCGGTCTGCCCCACAAACGCATAGCCGGCGCGGATGATCGCCTCCTTGTTGACCGGCGCGGTGACCAAGGCGTCCAACTCACCGCGCAGGCATCGCCGGGCGCCTTCCGCGAGCCAGGACATCGCGGCGCGGGCGGCCGCAGGTGAGCCCGGCGGCAGGTCCAGCGGCAGGGGCTTATCAAGCGGATTGTAATAAAATAAACGGCCCGAACCATGTGGACCCTGATAAGGCGCCAACGTAAGGCTGGTTTTTAAACGGCGGTCGAGTTCTTCCAGCAAACCCCCATCGCCAATGATCAGAAACCGCATGCCGTCCGGTAAGCCAGGCGTTGAGGCGAGGGCTTTCAGGGTGATCTCAGGTCCAATCCCGGTCGGGTCCCCCAAGGCGATGCCGATCCAATTTGTCATTTAGAAATAACGGACAAACGCCTTGCGTTTGAGCCGGTCGATCCACTGTTTTTGCAGCCGCTGCTGCTCCTGGGCAAGGAGCGTCTTCTCGATCTCATCCCGCACCTCGTTCAACGGCTTCGTATGCGCCAGGCGCGCATCCTCGACCAGCATGATGTAGCAGGCCTCCGAAGTATCGATAACACCGCTCCGCTGGCCGGGTTTGAGGTCAAAGGCGACCTTGGCCAACTCCGGGCGGAGCACCGAACGGTCCACCCAGCCCCAGTCCCCACCCTCGCCGCGCTGTGAACCTTCCGAGTAGACCGACGCCATCTCTTTGAACGGCACCCCGCCTTGGATCTTGGCCAGGATTTCCTGGGCCAGGCTCTTGGTGACTTCGGGACCGTTATCGGATTTCTTAAGCACGATCATCCGCAATTTGACCTGGTCAGGCAGCTTAAACTGGTCCTGGTGCTCCTTGTAATACTCCTCGATTTTGTGGGGCGAGACGATGAGTTCCTGCGAGACGTGCTTCTCGCGCAAGGCACTGACGATGATGTTGTCGCGGATATTCTTCCGGAACCGTTCAGCGGTAATGCCTTGGGCTTGCAACGTCTTGGTGAGCGTGGCCCGGTCGCCGTATTCCTGCCGAATGCGCGATTCAACCGCGTCATCAATGACGCTCTCCGGAAGGTTATAACCCGAGTTGGTGAAATCGTTGAGAATAAGTTGGCGAGCGACCAATTCCTCGATTGTCTCTTGTATCAGGGCGCTCCTTTTTTTCTGGAACACCTCCGGTTCCTTGGCGTACTGGCGCGCCAGTAATTCCTCCGACGAGGCAATCGAACTCTCGACCTGGCTGTAAGTAATCACTACATCGTTCACAATTACCGCTATCGCGTCCGCCAAGCCAGGCTCAGCCTGAACTCGCGAAACGGCGATAGTCACGATCAATCCGGCGAATAAAAACAGTCTCATTGCTCAGTACTCGAATCCCGAGCTTAGGTAATCCGCCGGAACCGGTCAAGCCGGACCGGGATCGTGGGATCGTATTTCTATTGTTCAGCTTGGCACTGTGAAGAGCGTGGGGGGGAACGTGAGGAGAGTGGGAGCGTGGAGCGTGGGGCATCGGAGCGCGGATGCCTTCATCCGCGTGGGGGGGGATTCTTCATGCATCAACCCTAGCCCGGATTGCCAGAGGAGCAAATCGCCATTGACGCAAATGGATTTGGGCTTATTTTAAGGCGCACAAATGAGCAGCAGCAGCCGTTATTTTAGCACGGGGTTGGCGGGCCGGTATTACTTTTGGCCTGGAACCCTGCGCGTACGGCTGTTCTGAACTTTGAATTTCGAGCCGCGCCGCAGGTGGTGATCACTTGCGGCGCTTTTTTTTTGGCTCGAACACCCCGAAATGCAAATGAGAAAGCCGAACCTGTTATGATCATCGTCCTAAAACCACAAATTACCAAAAAGGAAGAAACCGCCGTGCTCCGGGAAATCCGCCGACGCGGCTATCGCCCGCACATTATGCGCGGAGTGGCGCGCACCGTGATCGGCGCCATCGGAGATGAGCAAACTCATCAGACGCTCGAAACGCTGATCAACTGGAGCCAGGTCGAGAGCGTCATGCCGGTGCAGAAACGCTATAAGCTGGTGAGCCGTGAGGCGCATCCGACCGATTCCACGGTGAGCGTGCGCGGCAACGTCATTGGCGGGAAGAAATTCCATGTCATGGCCGGGCCTTGCTCGGTCGAAAGCGAAGAGCAACTGATGGCAGTAGCCAGGGCGGTCAAGACCGCCGGGGCAACGTTCCTCCGGGGCGGCGCTTTCAAGCCGCGGACTTCACCGTATGAATTCCAGGGCTTGGGCCAGAAAGGCCTGAAATTGCTGGCCAAGGCCCGCGCAGAAACCGGCCTGGCGGTCATTACCGAACTGCTTTCCGAGGACCACGCCGAATTGGTGGCCGAGTATGCGGACATTCTCCAGATCGGGACGCGCAACGCGCAGAATTTCCAGTTGCTGATCGCCGCCGCGAAAACCGGCAAGCCGATCCTACTCAAACGCGGCATGTCCATGCGGATCGAGGAGTGGCTCCTCGCCGGGGAATACGTCCTGTCCAATGAAAATCCAAATCTGCTGTTCTGCGAGCGCGGCATCCGGACCTTCGAAACCTACACCCGCAACACCCTGGACCTCTCCGCCATTCCCATCATCAAACAGGAATCGCACTGCCCAGTCATCATTGATCCAAGCCAGGGGTCCGGTCGCGCCGATCTCGTGATCGCCATGTGCAAGGGGGCGGTCGCCATGGGTGCCGATGCCCTGCTCGTCGAGGTCCATCCCGATCCCGCCAAGGCATGGAGCGATGGCGCTCAGCAGCTCACGCCCGATTTGTTTGCCCGTTTGATGACCGATATTCAGCCGCTCCTGGCCGCCGTCGGCCGCGAATAGCACGACTCTTGCACTCTCGCACCCGGCGTGTCAGCAATTCTTATTATGGCGTGACTCAAGCTTCGTCCTTCACTTTGTCCATCACTTTATTGCAGGGCTTTTGAGCAGCCTTAGGGACAAAGTGAGAGACAAAGTGGAAAGAAGGTTCATAATGAGAATTGCTGCCGGCATGTTGCCAGGAATTTATCGGACGCTACACTTCCCGTATGATCCGATGCTGTCACCACTGTGGTTGGGAATGGAAACTGCCCGGGCAACCGGGCCGCGGCCAACGATGCGACCGTTGTAAAGCCGATCTCCGGGTCTGCTTGAATTGCGTCAGCTATGACCCCCATGCGGCTTATCAATGCCGGGACCGGCGCGCCGATCCGGTCCCCGAAAAGGATACCGGCAATTTCTGCGAGTATTTCGAGTTCGCTCGCCGCGCTTTCGCGCCGAAGCAGGATGAAAACGTCCGGGAAACAGCCGCCCGCGAACAGTTGAAACGCCTCTTGGGCGACTAACCGACCGTTCCCGTTTTAGCGTAGGGCGTTAGAGCGTTAAAGCGTGCAATATGGAGTGCGCCGGCAGAGCGAAGCGGCGATGGTGCTCTGGGCTCCATAGGCGCGTGGAGCGTGGGGCACGGGAGCGCGGATGCCTTCATCCGCGCGTGGAGGGTAGGGCGTGGAGTGTGTTCGGGGCACCGGCATATTCACTGCGCCTCACGCTTTGACGCTCTTACGCTCAACGCTTCACGATCCCTGCCCCCCTCTCCTCATTGCCGGCGCTTGATTTGCGCTTGTCAGGCTGCCTTAAAGAATTTAGGATTGAAATGTTGCTTTATAATTAATCCATTCGCCGCAGAGTCTTGAAATGATTGAACTAATTCAGTTTGCTTGGAGTCCGTTTTGCCTGGTTCAAAGGCGCATTCTGGAATATGCCCAAGCCGAATTTGAGATCATCGACATTCCCCCAAGTGATCGTTCCCTGGTTTGGCGGCTCACTCGCCAGCGCTATTACGAGGTGCCCATCGTCCAACATGGCCCCACGGTAGTTTTCGAAATCGACCAGGACTCGCAGGTCGTGGCGAAATATCTGGACGACCAGTTGCAGTTGGGCTTGTTCCCCCGCTCATGGGCCGGGGTCCAGAACATACTCTGGCGTTATTTCGAGCACGAAATCGAAGGGATCGGCTTCAGACTGAACGATATTTATTACCAGGAATTCGTGCCGCCAGACGAACGCTTGAACTACCTCCGCTTTAAGGAACGCAAGTTCGGCCACGGCTGTATCAACCAGTGGAAAAGAGACCAGGAACATCTGTTGAATGAACTGGCGCATCAGCTCGAGCCCTGCGAGATCATGCTTACCGGCAAAGATTACCTCCTGGGCGAACAACCTCTATTCGTCGATTTCGACCTTTACGGCATGCTCGCCAATTTCCTCTATTCCGGCCACTATAAATTGCCGGGCATAGACACCAATCTACAGCGTTGGTATGAGCGATTACAGCGCCTGAACAAGGCGCTCGCCCTTTCTAAATAACTAACGAGGCATGGTCTCAGACTACCTCTCCCATCGGTTCATTCATTGAGTATCGAGCATTGAAAAATGGTTATTGGTCATTGAAGAGAGTTTCCACAGCCAAGGCCAAGCCCAGAACTGGCGGCCTCGTCACAAATTCGATAACCAATGACCAATTCTCATTCCTCAATTTTTGTGCATTGGTCAAACTTGATCTGGTTACAATTTTAAGAGTCAAGGCTCTAGCCCGGCCAACTTAGGACTCGCCCTGAATTAGTTTGGTTTTAGACTCCTAAGAGCGTGGGAGACACAGGGACGAACAGTGCCCTTACGCTCTCCACATCACACGCTCCTTACGCTCCCCACTCTCTGCCCTTCGCCCTTCGCCCCTTCAGGGAGCCCGGTAGATGACGGCGCGTTGGATAGAAATCTTATGCCCGTGTGATCGGGGATCGGCATCGCCGCGGGTAACGATGCGGAGCGTGTGTTCACGCGGTTCGAGTCCGTAGGTATTCCAAAGGGTGTTGTCATGAGTATCCTTGACGATGAACGCGTCCAGCAAGTAATCGGACTTCTTGCCATCGAGGAAGACGTCCGCCTTTCCCCCGGCCTGGTCCAAGAGCCCGGCTATGACCACGGCGACGCCATCAAACCTCAGCGTCGTTTCACTACCCGAGGCGACAGTGGTCATGGCGCCATCATACTTTGTCCAATCACCCTGCCAGGACCAGGCGGGATCATTGATATCCAATTTCTTGTACGGAACACCGGGATTCCATTGTTCGAGCTTCGGAGCGAGAGGGGACTGAAAAGGAATCACCACCTCGGTATCGGTGACCTGGCCGCCGGCGCGTTTGATCAACTCGAGGGCATGGGCCTCGGTTGCCTGGATCACCTGGTTGAGCGTGTAATCCGTGTAGAGGAACTTGGTGTCGCCAACCTGTGGAAGGCCGGACTTCCATTTCTCCGGTATCCGGTCATAACCGAGGATGACGCCGACAACCCCCGCCGCGTTGCCGGGATTGCAATCGGAGTCCTGGCCGGCGCGCGTGGCGATCTCGATGGTCCGGCCCAGGTCGCCTCGTCCATACAGCAGGCCCAAGGCGATGTAACCGCCGTTGAACTTCGCATCGATATTGAAAGGGGCCAGCGCGCCGTCCGGGCAGACATCGTCCTTGTCCCATTTCTCTTCCAATGCCTTCCAGCAGTTCGTCCAATTGTCCGGGTATTGATTCGACCAGGTCAGCACATCGCGGATGAGCGCGGCGTATTGACTCTGCGCCGGGATGCACGCCAGGCCGGCCTCGATGACCTTGCGCACGTCGCTTTCGAAAAACGCGGCGGAATACATGCCGCACAACCACATGCCGCCATAGACGCCGTCCCCGTAATTCATCACGTGCCCGACCCGATCGCAATACTCGTTGGCCACCCGCGGCAGGCCGGGACACATGAACCCAATGAAATCCGCTTCGATCTGGAAATCGATGTCGTCCGCGTGCGCATTGTATTTGGGATGGCCGGACCACGGGGCCGGGATGCCCCGGTTCAGGTTCCGACGCGCTCCCGCATTTGCATGCCACAGGCCGTACCGGGAGACGCGAAACGCCTCGCCGAATTGCGCGCAGGTCGCGTCGAGTCCTACCTGATCGAGCACGGCGGCAAGAGTCATCTGAACGTATAAATCGTCGTTGTTGATCGACATCGCGGCCTGGTCGGGTTTCCAGCTCGGGGTAAAATCCATGATCTTGCCTTGAGCCCTGAACTCGTCCGGGGTGCCGTAGGCAGCCCCGGCCATCTTTGCGGCCCAACCGCCGCGAATCTTGTCTCGCAGAACGGCGCGACTCAGGTGACGCGAGGCGGGGGCGTCAGGTTGTGCAATTACCGGTCCGGCCACGAGAGTAATCAACACGGCCTCGAGTAAGAAAGGGATGCGCATAGCTTTTTCCCAGAATAGGCCGAGGAGACGGATTGGGAGTCAAGAAAAAAGCATAGCAACGGGCGTCAGCCGTTCCTGATTTTTAAATCCGCCGCCGGTTTTTGCCTTGAGTGAATGTGGCAACGTTTATATAGCTGAGTCCCAAGAAGCCCCTACAGCAATGGCACGGCTATGAAAAAGCAATTGATTTCGAAGGTTATCGTCCTTGGTCTTGGTTTGGTGGCTGCGGCCTGTCTGACGGACGGTTGCCAGCGCCAGGCCTCGACCAAACCGCGCGTTGCCCTGATCATGAAATCGTTGGCCAACGAATTTTTCCTGACCATGGAGAACGGAGCGCGGGCGCATCAAAAGGCCCATCCCGGGGAATACGAACTCCTGGTCAACGGCATCAAGGATGAACTGGATGTGAGCCGGCAAATAGACCTCGTCGAGCAAATGATCGCGCAACGTGTCGATGCAATCGTGATTGCCCCGGCGGATTCGAAGGCCTTGATCGCCGTGTGCAAGAAGGCCCAGGACGCCGGGATTGTAGTGGTGAACATCGACAACCAATTCGATGCCGGCGTGCTCGCAGACAAGAAGGCCAAGATTCCCTTCGTCGGCCCGGACAACCGGAAAGGCGCCAAGGCGGTGGGCGATTACCTGGCCAAGCACCTCAAGCCGGGCGACCCTGTTGCCATCGTCGAAGGCGCTCCCAATGCGTTCAATGCCGTCCAACGCAAGCTCGGATTTGAAGACGCCATGAAGGCCGCGGGCATGCGCATTATCAGCTCGCAATCCGGTTATTGGGAGACCGACAAGGCCAATCAAGCCGTGGCCGCCATGATCACCGAGCATCCCGATCTCAAGGCGATCCTATGCGCCAATGACAGCATGGCCCTCGGCGCCGTGGCGGCGTTGCGCGCTGCCGGCAAATCCGATCAGGTCCTGGTGGTCGGCTACGACAACATCTCCGCGGTGCAGCAATTGCTCAAGGAAGGCAAAATACTGGCTACCGCCGATCAACATGCCGATCAATTGGCCGTGTTCGGCATCGAGTATGCCCTGGCCATGCTTACCCAAGAATCCACCCCGGCCGACCAGGAAACGCCCGTCGATTTGATCACCGCGCCAGCGCCGGGCGCAAAGGTTTCAACCGCAACAAATTAGCGCCCGGTTACACCTGCATGGACGCCTCGGGCCAAGGAAAGCTTCTGGTTGTAACCGGGTTGGAGAAGTCCTATTCGGCCAAGGTCTTGTCCGAGGTCGATCTGAGCATTGGCGCCGGGGAGGTGCACGCATTGGTAGGCGAAAACGGCGCCGGCAAATCGACTTTGGCCGGCATCGTTGCCGGGTTGGTCAAGCCCGATGGCGGTCACATGAACCTCAATGGCCGGCCTTACGCCCCGAGAAACAGGCGCGACGCCGAATCAAGCGGGATCCGCCTGGTGATGCAGGAGTTGAACCTGATCGGGAATCTTACCCTTGCGGAGAGCCTGTTTTTCGATCGTCTGCCGCACCGGTTGGGATGGATCAACTATAACCGGCTGAACGAGCAGGCGCGTCCGTTGCTCGACCAAGTGGGCCTGGGCGAGCTTGATCCGACGCGCTTGGTGAGCAGCCTGGGCGTGGGCCAGCAACAACTGATCGAGATTGCCGTCGGCCTCTCCCGGCGTTGCGACTTGCTTATCCTCGACGAGCCAACCGCCGCCTTGACCGATCCCGAGATCGACCGGTTGTTCGCACAAATCGTTCGTCTCAAAGCCAACGGCGTCGGGATGATTTATATCTCGCATCGGCTCGAGGAGGTCCAACGCGTTGCGGACCGCATCAGCGTCCTACGCGACGGGCAATTGGTCTTCACCCGCCGGCCAAGCGAGACGAGCTTGGAGGAAATCGTGCGCTGGATGGTCGGTCGCGAACTCGGCTCGGTCGTCCGCCAACGCCCCGCCCGCTCCGGCGGTGCGGTTGCCTTGCGCGTGCGCGGCCTGCGGGCTGGTCCAGCCGTTCAGGATGTGAGTTTCGAGGCGCGCTACGGTGAAATCCTGGGCTTTGCCGGTCTCATGGGCTCGGGGCGAACCGAAACCATGCGGGCGCTCTATGGCGCCGACCGGCGTGAAGCCGGGCAAATCTTCCTCCGCGGTTCCGACGTCCCGGCAAAAATTCGAACTCCGAGCGATGCCGTGCGCCGGGGCCTTGCCCTGCTGACGGAGAATCGCAAGGAACAGGGATTGTTGTTGCCCATGGCGGTGCGCGCCAATATCAGCTTGTCGCACCTGGGTTCGATCAGCCGGTGGGGCGGCTGGGTTCAAACGGCTGTCGAACAGGCTGTCGCCCTGCGCTGGATTCAAAACCTCCGGATTCGTTGCGCCTCGGCGGAGCAACCGGCGGTCGAGTTGAGCGGCGGCAACCAGCAAAAAGTGGTCATCGCCAAGTGGCTTTGCCGTGATTGCGAGGTGATGATTTTCGACGAACCGACCCGCGGGATCGATGTGGGGGCCAAGTTTGAAGTTTACCGGCTGTTGGCCGATCTGGCCGACAAAGGCAAGGCCATAATCATAGTCTCATCGGACCTGAAAGAATTGATGGCGTCATGCGATCGGATTGCCGTGATGTCGGCGGGGCGTTTAGCGGCTGTTTTTGACCGGGGTGAATGGAGCCAGGACGCAATTATGGCAGCGGCCCTGAGCGGTTATGGGGTCAATCTCTAGAAGATCGGTTTTAGAAAATGGGACGAAGCAAGTTAATTAACCTTATTTCCGATTACCTCGGCATGGCGCTGGCCCTGGCGGTTTTAATCATCATCTTTAGCCTCAGCACCGAGCACTTCTTCAGCATCATCACTTTCCGCACCATCGCCAATCAAATCCCCGCCGCCATTATCATCGCCACCGGCATGACCTATATCCTCGTCATAGCCGGCATCGATTTGTCGGTCGGCTCGGTTTTGGGACTGTGCAGTGCGGTGTTGGGCGTCAGCCTGGCGCATCTGCAATGGCCGTTGTGGGCGGGGTTGGCGGGCGCGTTGGGCGTGGGACTAGCCTGCGGCGTGTTCAACGGCCTGGTGTCGGTTCTCTGGGGCTTGCCCTCGTTCATAGTCACGCTCGGGATGCTCGAGATAGCCCGCGGCGGCGCCCATTGGGTGACCCATTCACAGACCCAATACATCGGGTCCGCCATTGAACCGGTTGCGGCCACGGCCGTTGGCGGGTTGTCCTTGCCGTTTTTGGTTGCCGTAGTGATCGTGGTGGTCGGTCAACTGGTATTGGTGCGAACGGTTTTTGGCCGTTACCTCGTGGCCATCGGCACTAATGAAGAAGCGGTGCGATTGTCCGGGATTGATCCGCGTCCGATCAAGCTGGCGGCTTTTGCGTTAAGCGGGCTTCTCGTAGCCATCGCCGCCATCATCGATACCGCCCGTTTTCAATCGGCCAACCCGAATGCCGGCACCGGTTTTGAACTGGAGGCCATTGCGGCGGTGGTGATCGGCGGGACCAGCCTGATGGGCGGACGCGGCTCGGTGGTCAGTTCCTTTTTTGGCGTGCTGATCATTGCGGTGCTCAATACCGGCTTGGCCTCGATTGGCGTTCGCGACGAAACCAAACGCATCATCACCGGCCTGGTCATCGTGGCGGCAGTGATCGTGGACCAATATCGCCATCGATGGCCTTGGAAGCGGGGTAAGTAATGAGCCACAGCAGCATGGATTCCGTCTGGCATATGAACTCGCAAATCGCAGTCATCGGCAGTTTAAACG
The DNA here is from genome assembly GCA_023473405.1 of Candidatus Omnitrophota bacterium. GTDB lineage: Bacteria > Verrucomicrobiota > Verrucomicrobiia > Limisphaerales > UBA1319 > JAMCZD01. The sequence continues at coordinate 5,328 of JAMCZD010000214.1, read as the reverse complement.
CCGATTTTGTAATTAATCTCGAACGATTCCCCGTGGCGGGCGAAACGTTGATCGGGCGCGACTTCAAGGTGTTTCCCGGAGGCAAAGGCGCCAACCAGGCCTATGGAGTTGCGCGGTTAGGCGGACGCGTCAGCATGATCGGCCAGGTAGGCAACGACGCCCAGGCCGATTGGTTGATCGCGAACCTGGCCGCCGCCGGGGTCGATACTGCGCAGGTGAGACGCGATCCAACCGTCGCCAGCGGCGTCGCCCTCATCGCCATTGATGCAGCCGGTCAAAACCAAATTATCATTGTTCCCGGCGCCAATGGGAATTTTGGTCTCGATCAACTGAAAGCCAGCCGGGAAACGATTGCTTCGGCCGGGTTGGTTTTGCTTCAATTGGAAATTCCAATGCCAACCGTCGAGGCGGCGGCGCGTCTGGCCAAAGAATCGGGCGCCGTAGTCATATTCGATCCCGCACCGGCTCGGCCGATTTCCGATGAACTGTTGGCCGGTGCGGATTATGTCACCCCGAACGAAACCGAGCTGGCCATACTGACGGGCGTGCCGCCGTCCGATTTCACCTTGGCCGAGGCCTTGGGCAAGGCGCGGGAATTGCGGGCCCGAGGCGCCAAAAAGGTTCTGGTCAAGATGGGAGCAAAAGGGGCTCTCCTGGTCGGGGACGGTATGGAACATCACTGGCCGGCCATGCCGGTAACTGCGGTTGACACCACGGCCGCCGGGGACGCTTTCAATGCTGCCTTTGCCTTCGCGCTAGCGGAGGGTCAAACCGAACTCGAGGCGGGACGATTCGCCACGGCGGCAGCAGCTTGTTCGGTGACCCGCCCCGGGGCGCAACCCAGCATGCCAACCCGCGAAGAAGTCCAGGCCATGCTGCGCATTACTTCCCAGACCGTGGAATCACACGGTCTGGGGATTATAGTCTAGATTTGCACGCGGCGGTTTTGTGCCTCAGATTAACGCAAATGATATGTAAGGGCATAGTTTACTTGGTCGGAGCCGGCCCGGGCGACCCCGGCTTGCTGACGTTACGCGGGGCTGAATTATTGCGCCGGGCCGACACGGTAGTTTACGACGGCTTGGTAAACCGCGACCTTTTACGGATGGCGCCAAGCGCGGCCGAGCTGATTTACGGCGGCAAACATGGCCCGCCGCTTCCCCTCTCGCAAGAAGCACTGAATGCGCTCCTCATCAACAAGGCCCGCGCCGGTAAATGCGTTGTGCGCCTCAAGGGTGGCGACCCGTATGTCCTGGGCCGCGGCGGCGAAGAGGCCGAAGAACTGGCAAAGGCCGGTGTCCCGTTTGAAGTGGTCCCGGGCATTTCGTCAGCGGAAGCAGTAGCCAATTACGCCGGCATACCCTTGACCCATCGCGCCTACGCCTCGAGCTACACCGTGGTCACCGGGCATGGAGACCCGACCACAAACGAAGGTCGCATGGATTGGTCGCGCCTGGCGCAAACCCCCGGCACCCTGGTCGTGTTGATGGGCGTCAAACAAATCCGTTCCATAGCCCGAACCCTGATCGACCACGGACGGCCTCCCTCGATGCCGGTGGCGATGATCCGGCGGGGAACAACCGGACGGCAGCAGACCATCGAAGGCAACCTTGCTACCATCGCCGACCTGGTTGACCAGACCCATTTCTTACCCCCGGCGGTAACGGTCATAGGCGAGGTCGTTCGCTTGCGTGAGAAGCTGGACTGGTTCGAGAAATTGCCATTGTTCGGCCAGACCATAGTCGTCACGCGCCCGATCGAACAAGCCGAACCGTTCTCGCATCGGCTGATGGAATTAGGCGCTGACGTCCTGGAAATCCCGATGATCAAAACGGCGGCACCAAGAGACAACCATGCGTTGGCCGAAGCGTTGGTCGGGCTCAATTCCTACGATTGGATCATCTTTACCAGCCCCAACGGCGTGACTTGGTTCTTCTCCATTTTTTTCAAAAAATTCCAGGATATGCGCGACATCGGGGGGGTGCGAATCGCCGCCATTGGTCCAGCCACCGCCGCCAAGTTGCGCGAACTGCACCTGCAAGTCGACATCATGCCCGAGGAAGCGCTCGCCACCAAGGTGGCTTCCGCCATGGTCGCCTACGAAAGCATCGTCAACCTCCGCATCCTCCTGTTGCGCGCCGAGGTGGCAACTCCCGAACTACCGAAAATGTTGGAGGAGTTGGGGGCCATCGTGGACGACATCCCCTGCTATCGCACCGTGCCGGAAACCTCCGCCAGCCCGGAGGCAATCGCCAAACTCACCGAGTCTGGCGCCGATTGGATTTCGTTCACCAGCGGGTCCACCGTCCAGCAATTCGATGAACACTTCCATCTCCCCCAGTTGATCAAGAAATTCCCACAGATCAAATTAGCCTCCATCGGCCCCGAAACCAGCAAGGCCCTCGACGCCCTCAGCCTGAAACCGACCATCGAAGCCAATCCGCATACCATCGAGGGAATGGTCGACACCCTGGTGCAGACTTCGAAGTCTGTTGCGCTACGAAAAACGTAGCGCAAGCTATACAGGTTTCCTAACCACTCAGGCCATCCAAGGCCGTTGCCGTTTCAAGTCTGACCGCAGGACGTCCAAGCCGATGTTGATGTCTTGAACAACCTGGAAGTCGTACATCCCCACACATATAAAGTCCGCTCCGTTCTCGAAGGCATAGCGAAAGCCCACCTCGGGAGTGATCGCGCCGGCCGCCAGGACCTTGTACGCAATCCAGGGCTCGGTTATTTCCTTCATGTAAGCAATGACTTCGTCCGGTTTCCAACACCAGAAATGATCATGCGCAAAATCGTCCTGCTGTTCTCCCCCGAATGCCGACCAGTAGTCGCCTCGATGCGGCGTTTTCATCCAGTAGTCCGGTTTCAATCCCTTGTCCCGGCAGCCCTTGATGGTTTGAAACCACGGTAACGCTGTAGGTGGTACCCATCGATTGCCCTGAAAACTTGTGAACCGCGTGCGACGATTGAATCGCCATCCTGAAGACGGACATCGCCGCGCCTAAGACAAGGACGGCTGTCCCAATCAATAGAACGCGATGGCTGTTCCGGTTCCTGCCGTCCGATGGCGGCGATGTTATTGATTCGGTTTCCACTGGACAATTCGCGATATTTTACTGTGCGCCTCGAGCTCGTGTCGATCTTAATGGTGAAGCGAGTGGAGCGTGGAGCGTGGGAGCGTGGGAGCGTGTAATATGGAGTGCGCCGGCAGAGCGAAGCGGCGACGGCGCTTTTCGGTGAGGCCAAAGCGGTGTCGCGCTATATCGTTTGCCACCGCATTCAAAACCCGTCCCATCATTTTCCATGCGCGGGGCTTGCCCGAAAGTCCTCGTGAAATTACAAATACTCTCGTGTCAACGAATCCGTTAATCGAAATCAGGAACGTGCGGCTCCGCAAGACGGCGTCTTTGAGCGCGCTGGGTTTGAATCCTTATCCTTCGCGGTGCCACCGGACGCACTATGCCAAGGTCATCCTGGATGATTTTGCCAAACTCGAAGGCGCTCAAGTAACCGTTGCCGGACGTCTGATGTCCTGGCGAAAACAGGGTGCCCTGGCCTTTGGCCACATCCAGGACCAGACGGGACGCATCCAACTGTTCCTGCGCAGGCAACTCGTTCATCCCACCGACGCCGCCGCGCAAACCCTGGGCTACGCCGATCTGAACCTGCTCGACCTGGGTGACATGGTCGAAGCCACGGGCAAGATGGTGAAGACCGAGCGCGGCGAAGTCTCGGTGCTGGTCGAGCAAATCCGGCTCCTGGCCAAGGCGATTCGTCCGTTGCCGGATCAGTGGTCGGGATTGAAAGACCGCGAGCTGGTCTTGCGCAAGCGTTACCTCGATGTGATCCTGGACCGGCAATCGCATGAGCGATTCGCCGGGATCAGCCGCATGGTGGCTTCCATACGGTCGTTCCTTGACGAACGCGGTTTCCTCGAATTCCACACCCCAATCATCCAGCCGCAATACGGCGGCGGCACCGCCAAGCCGTTCAAGACCCATGTAAACGCCTTGGGATGCGAGATGTACCTGGCTATCTCGCACGAGCTCTATCTCAAACGCCTCATCGTGGCCGGCTTCGACAAGGTTTACACCATCGGACGCTATTTCCGAAACGAAGGCATCGACCGCAACCATCATCCCGAGTTTTCAATGGTCGAGACGATGACCGCTTACGAAAATTATGAATACAACATGAACCTCATCGAGGACATGTTTCGCTACGTGGCGGTCCAGGCCTTCGGGCGAACCCAATTCAACGTGAGCGGCCATACCATCGACTTCAGCCAACCCTGGCGGCGCGTCAGCATGGTCGATGCGGTCAAGGAAAAAACCGGGATCGACTTCCGCGCCTGCCCCACGGTGGACGACGCAAACACACGCCTCTCGACCCTTGGCATCAACGAACCGCAACCCACCATAGGCGACGCCCTCGTAAAGGCGTTCGAACTGGTCGAGCCCGACCTGGTCCAACCGACGCTCGTGTATGGGCATCCAATCGAAATCTCGCCTCTAGCCAAGCCCATGGCCGATGACCCGCGATTTGTCGAGCGGTTCGAGATTTTCATTGCCGGCATGGAATGCGGCGATAACTGGTCTGAACAGAATGACCCGGTCCATCTGCTGAAGACCTGGCAAAAGGCGTATCGCGCCGAGGACCGCGACCTGGGCAAGTTCCACACCTTGGACCTGGATTTCATCGAGGCCTTGGAATACGGGATGCCGCCCACCACCGGCATCGGGCCCGGCATCGAGCGCATGGCGATGATCTTCACCGAACAGGAAAACATCGACGACGTCGTCCTGTTCCCGCTCATGCGTCCGGCTGTCTCGGGAATCAATGCCTCACTCTACGGCGTTCAGGAACCCGCCATTACCCCGGTGGAAGACCTGGTTCTCTCGTTCGATGAATTCGAAGCACTCTGCAACGAGGGCGTCCTGAAGCCGCACGCCCAGCATCTCATGGTCAAACCTCACCTGCGCCTCTGGAACATCCCGGCGCCCACGGGCAAATCCCGCGCCTCCGGTCATGCCGAACTCGAAGGGTTCCTGCCTTCGAGCGTCTTGAGGATAGCCGGATGCGGGATTCGATCCGATGATTCGCTGCCGCAAGAAGAAGAGAAGAAAAAAATCCTGGACTTGCTCGAAGTAACCCTCGCTCAGTTCCTGCGCAAGACCTTCCCGCAATGCCAGGTAATCGTCTCACCGGCCACTATCCTCCACGGCCCGTAGCACAAGATGCGAAACCCATTGGAGCATCGGCTCACGATCGTGGCGCAGACCTCCGAGCCTTCTGTGTCGCGGGTTTCCAACCGGCTTCGCG
>JAMCZD010000332.1 GCA_023473405.1 Candidatus Omnitrophota bacterium | reverse complement strand
TTCGAACCTATTGATTCCTCTGATGAAATCGATATTAACCATTGGACTCGTTGTTTATGGCGCCATCATTGCTGGACTCAGTCTGCTAACCCATTATCTCGCTCCGGAAACGGCGCGGACGATCCTCGTGACCGGCCTGGCCGGCGGAGCACTCTGCATCCTGTGGGGCGTGCTTGGAATGCTTGGGCGTGGGGGCCGGCCATGGGCTGTCCTCACGCTCATCGTCGTTAGTTTTATGTTGCTTTCACAGACGGTTATGAGCTGGCTTGGGGCTTCGGGCGACGAGCCGGTCAATACGGTCGTGAAGGTATTGGTGACGATAATGTTTCTGCTTTCGATTGGAACGGTAACGATCCTGGCGCACGCGGGCGGCGGAAGCGTGGAGCGTGGGGAGCGTGGAGCGTAGGAGCGTGGGGAGCGTGGGGCGTAGGGGTGCGCCGGACATCACGCTCTTGTGCTCCTGACGCAAATTGCAGATTGAGGATTGAAAATTGGCCATTTGTCATTGAAATGGGCGCGTGGCCATACTGGACTCGGTTACAAATCACCGATTTTCAATGCCCAACGATTGCAATAATGACGCCCGGCCACACACGCGGATGAAGGCATCCGCGCTCCACGTTCCACGCTCTTGCGCTCCTACGCTACTTACGCTCCCGACGCTTCTCCCGAGGGCGACGCGCCCTACGTTACCTCGCCCATGAACGAGGCGAGGTCGATGACGCTTCCGGAGAGAGCCAGGGTATCGTTTTCCATGATGACGTCATCGGGGAGCGGGACGGGGATGAATTGTTCCATGGGTTCGTTGCTTTTTGGGGTGAGTCGGCGGCGTTTAATTGCCACCAGGTTGACCCGGAAGCGTTTGCGGAGGTCAAGTTCCTGCAAGGTCTGCCCAATGACGCCTGGCGGTGCCACAATTTCGACCAGGCTGAAGCCGTCGGCCAATTCGAAGTAGTTTTTGATATTGGAGATTGTCAGGCGCTGGACCATATTGCGGGCCGCTTCTTGCTCGGGATGAAACACCTCATCGGCGCCGACGGCTTCGAGGACGCGTCGATGGTCTTCGGTGCTGGCGCGGGCGACGATGCGTTTGATGCCGAGCTTCTTGGCATGGACGACCACGAGCACTTGGGCTTCGAAATTTTCGCCGATGGCTGCCACGAGTACGTCGACGTTTTTGATGCCCTGGGCATCGAGGGCGTCGCGTTGGGTGGCATCCATACGAACGGCCAGGGTTACCTCGTCTTTAACCGCGTTAAGGCGGTCCATATTGCGGTCAACGGCAATCACCTCCGCACCGGCTCGAGCCAGGCCGAGGGCTGCGGCGCGTCCAAAGTCTCCCAGTCCAATAATCGCACATTTCATAATTGAGGTTTCATAGAATATTTAGCCAACCACCAGGTCTTCTTCCGGATATTGATAACGGCCTTTGGCGGAGCTTTGAAACACCGAAAGCACGAGCGAGATCGGGCCGACCCGTCCGACGAACATGGCGATGCACAACACCAGTTTGCTCCCCGTGCTCAATTGCGGGGTGATCCCGGTTGACAACCCGACGGTGCTCAAGGCTGAGATCACCTCGAAGGCCTGGTTGGGGAGGGGGATTTTGGGGTCGAAACAGGCCAGTGCAAACGTGCCGACGCTGGCGGTTGTAACGTAAAGAAGGGCGATGCTTAGGGCGGTGAAGATGACCTTCTGCGGCAAGGCGCGTCCGAACACCTCGACACGTTCGCGTCCGCGGACCACGGTGCGCAGCGCCAACACCAGCACGCCGAGCGTTACGGTCTTGATGCCGCCCCCCGTGGAAACCGGGCAAGCCCCCACGGCCATCAGTCCCATCAATAGAACCATCGTGGCGGGCTGAAGTTGGTCCATGGGGACGGTGTTGAAACCGGCAGTGCGGCAGGTAACGGATTGGAATGCCGAAATCCAAAAGCGCGCCAAAACCGATTTGTTTTGCAGGAGATACCCGGATTCCAACCACCAGAATCCAGCCACGCCCAGGACCAAGAGTGCGGCGGTCACGATCAGGGAAAGGCGAGTTTGGAGCGGCAGACGATAAACAGGGACCTGTTCGTTAAAACGCCTCACGGCTGGCACTCGCCGGATTATCGGGAGGCGCGTTACCCGGATGCTGATCAGGTCGGCGACGACCAGGAAACCCAGGCCACCGAGGATGATCAACCCCATGAAGGTCACCATCATTCCGCCTTGGGTCTGAAAATTCATCAAGTTGTTCCTTTGCAGCGCGAAGCCCGCGTTACAGAACGCCGAGATCGAGTGAAAGACGCTCCAGAAGGCGCGGCGCAAGGGGTCCATGTGAGCCGGCAAGAAAATGTACATGCAGGCGGCGCCGATCAATTCGATCAGCGCGGTAAACAATATCACGACGCCGACGTGACGTTTCAGGTCGCCCATGCTGCGCGTGCTCATGGCGTATCTGAAGATATGGCGGTGGATTATCGGGAGCGAGTCCGAGGTGGTCAAGGCCAGGAAGGCGACGAAGGTGACAATGCCCAAACCTCCAACCTGAATCAGGGCCATGATAACGACTTGTCCGAACAGGCTGAAGGCCGAACCGGTATCCCGAACGGACAAACCGGTTACGCAGGTGGCGCTGGTGGCCGTGAAAAGGGCGTCCACGAGGCGGATCGGTTTTTCGGGGACGGCGCAGGCCTTGGGCAGGAGCAACAACAAGGATCCGACGACCACCACCAGGGCGAACGATCCAATCAGAGTCCACTCCGGGCGAATACGTCTGGCCAAAATGTGCTGCTGCAACCGCAGGATTTGGATCAGCACATTGCCGACCAGGAACAATTGGAGCAACCCCAGAAAAAGGTCCTCGGAGGCGCTTAGGTGCAGGAAACCGACCAGGCGCATGGCCCATTCGTGGGAAAGGATCAGGCTGATGCCCAGCACGATACAGACCAGAAGCAGGGCGTATTCGTACCGGCCATAACGCAGCACCTCGAGGCGACGCGGCTCGTGCCACAGCAAGAGAACCCTATCGATTACGTAGCAAAGTGCCAAACCGGATTCCAGCCAATGCAGAAAGCCAAGAACCGCGGGACCGAACTCGAGCCCATGCTCGAGGATCAGGGAGGCCAGGGTCAGGAGACCCACTCCCGTCATAAGCCGCCGGCCGAGGCCGGCCGGATCTCGCTTCATCGTCTCGATAAATTTGCTATCGCTCTTTCGCATCGTTATTTACAGGAGACAGTCTACTTGTCCACGGGCGCCGTAAAAGATTTTCTTCGAGGGCTGAGATTTGGATTTTCCGGGGTGGCATTGGCCGAGCGAGGCAATCGACAGAGTGTGAGGCGGCCCGACGCGTGTGGCAGGTTTCCTAACCTGCTGTGTCGCCGATTTCCAGATCGGCAGCGCGTACACCGGTCCAAGGCGATGCGGGTTGGAAACCCGCGACACAGCAGACTCGGAAGTCTGCGCCACGAAATCAGACTTGGAAGTCTATAGGAAAAGGGTCTGCTCCATCCAA
>JAMCZD010000081.1:2807-3501 GCA_023473405.1 Candidatus Omnitrophota bacterium | reverse complement strand
GGAGGCTTTCCGCGTCAAGTATCCCGGCGGCCCGGTGGTCGAAGCCGGCGTTCCGGGTGATCCTGACGGAGGCTGTCTTTCACTGGGCATTAACCTGCTCGAGTACCCCGGCGATAAGTGGGCCATTCCCTATGGCGGCAATCCCATTCCGCACAAATATCCCGGCCGCGACATTTCCAAACGAAAGGGCCTGTTTCCGGGCGTGGAGTCAGTAAGCGGCATGGCGACATGGCCCAAAGGTCGGCTCGTGGCCCTGCAATGCGACGAAGAGGGCGAGTTCGCGACCCTTCGCATGGTTCCCCCCGGCAACAAGATCCGGATCAATGCCATAGTCCCACCGTCCGGTTATATCCAGGTCTCGGTGGCGGTAAACGACGGCGAGCCGGTCGCCGATCGTTCTTTCGAGGACATGGACCCCATTGTCGGCGACAATCTGGCGTTCCCAATCACGTGGAAGGGCCAGGCCGAGTTGAACCACGGCGGCAAGCCGCTCACCCTGCGTTTTCGCCTGCGGCAGGCCAAATTGTTCGGAATCGAATTCACGGATTGATCTTCGAACCGTGGCAATAAAGCTTGAAGTTCGAACTAAGAGTGTCCCATCGGCTCACGAAAGGGAATTTCTGTGCGCCAAGGTCGCCAACTGTCCGCCATGATTTTGCTGCTCGTAATCTCGTTACTCTTGCCCGTTGGCTGC
>JAMCZD010000081.1:0-2797 GCA_023473405.1 Candidatus Omnitrophota bacterium | reverse complement strand
GAATCCTCGCCCAGGCATACCCGTCGGCCACCGGCTCGTGGACCCTGGTCATCATCCCCGATACCCAGGTCTATGTGGACCGGCGGAGACCTGAGAATGCTCCAATATTCTCGAAAATGACGCGGTGGATCGTCGAAAGCAAGTCAAGATGCGATATCCGCCTGGTCCTGCAAGTGGGTGATCTGGCTCAGTGTTTCGATGATATTGGCGAGTGGTGCCGCGTCCGAGAGAGCCTGTCTGTTTTGGAAGGGCAGGTTCCCTTCGTGCTGGTGGCTGGCAATCATGATTTGGCCGACAATCGCGCCAGCATGATGAATCAGTTCTTCCTGCCCGCGTCGAGCCCCGCTGCCTCGGGCGACTTTATGTTGGGCGGTCTGTTCGAGTCGGGCAAAATCGACAATGCCTATTATTTGTTTCGCTCCGGGAGTGAGGAATTCCTGATCCTGGCGCTGGAGTATGGACCGCGCGACCAAGTCCTTCAATGGGCCGACCAGGTGGTTTCGGCGCACCCCCGGCGAACGGTCATCCTGCTCACGCACGCCTACCTGGGGGCCGATGGATTGCGGACCGATAACGCCGTCCGGCGCAATGGCCTCAATCCGCATTACAATGAACGCGTCGCGAAATTGCCGGGCGGCGTCAATGATGGCGAACAGATCTGGCAAAAACTGGTGAAGAAGCATGCGAATTTCGAGTTCGTGTTTTCGGGTCATTATATGGGCGAGGGGTCGGGCTACCTGGCCAGCGTCGGCGATCATGGCAACGTGGTGCATCAGATCTTCACCAATTTTCAGATGCTTGAGCGAGGCGGTAACGGTTTCCTGCGCATCGTGGAGTTCGATGGTGAGACGGTTCGAGTCAAAACGTATTCTCCCTTTCTCGATCAGTTCAAAACCGGTTCACTGAACGAATTCTCATTTGCAAGAACGCCCAATCGTGTTCCGCATCAGACGCAACCATGAAGCCCCGAGAGATATTCCTCAACGCTCTCGACCGCCTGCCGGTCACTCGACCCGCGGTCGGCAGCGCAACGTCGATCGTCACCATCGATTTGATGCAGGCGGTTGGCCAGTTTTTCCCCGAGGCTCATCTGTCGCCGGCTGCCATGGCCGACTTGGCCGAGGCGGGCCATTCGGTGCTGGGCTTTGATAACGTCATGCCGCTGTTCGGGGTCTGGCACGAGTCGGCGGCGCTGGGCTGCCCCGTTCATTGGGGAGCCGCCGACCGGATGCCCGATGGCCAGGCGATTCTCGGAGATGTCTCGGAACTCCCCGGCATTCCCGACGGGTGGCTGGAGCGGCCTTCCTGCCAGGTTCCGCTTGAAGCCATCGCGATTCTGAAAAAGCGGTTGGGCGATGAGGTGGCCGTGGTGGGAAAGGTCTTCGGCCCGTGGACCTTGGGCTATCATCTTTATGGCGTGGGGCCATTCCTCATGGGGACGATGACCAATCCCGATGGCGTGCGGCGTGTGTTGGACGTGCTCAAGCAGGTGACTATCCAGTTTGCCCGGGCTCAGATGGCGGCCGGCGCCGATGCCATTACGCTGGCCGACCACGCGACGCGCGACTTGTGTTCGCCCGAAACCTACCGGGACTTCCTCCTGGATATCCACCGGGAACTTGCCGCAGAAATCGACTGCCCGTTGATCCTGCACATTTGCGGCGACACGGCCGATCGCATCCAGTACATCCGTGAGTCCGGGTTGGCGTGTTTTCATTTCGACTCCAAAGTCCCGGCCCACACGGCGCGGCAGTTGGCGGGAAAAAAAACTTGCGCTGCACGGCGGGACCAGCAATATTCGGGTTATTCGCAACGGCACGCCGGAGATGGCCCGCCAAGACGCGAGGGAAAAACTGGCGGCGGGGATAGATATCCTCGGCCCCGAATGCGCGGTGCCGCTTGACGCACCCTACGCCAACCTGGCGGCCTTCGCCGACGAGACCAGGCGCGGCGAGCCATCGAGCTGTTTTGATCATTCGTAATCGAAAGGATGAATCAGTCATGGAGAATCCCGTCAGGAAAAAGGTCAAGGCCGGGCAAGTCAGCCTGGGCACCTGGGTGAATAGCGGCCGTCCCCTGATCATCGACATTTTGGGCCGGTCCGATTTTGAGTGGGTGACGCTGGAGACCGAGCACAGCGCTCTGGACTATCAGGAGTGCGTCAATTGTCTCTATGCGGCCCAGGCGACCAATATCGTCCCCTTTATTCGGGTCGCCTGGAACGACCCGATGTTGATCAAGCGCGCTCTGGACATCGGCGCGATGGGGGTTGTCGTCCCCAATATCGACACCGCCGCGGATGCCGCCCGCGCGGTGAGTGCCTCGCGTTACGCGCCGCTGGGTGCGCGCGGCATCGGGTCGAGCCGCGGTCAACTCGCATACGGCGAAGACTATTATGACTGCGCCAACGAGCTTGTCTGTGTCGTCCTGATGATCGAGAGCGCCGACGCCGTCAAGAATATCGACGCCATCATGCAAACCCCCGGCGTGGATATCTGCTTTATTGGCCCCAACGACCTGGCCGCCAGCCTCGGCGTGCCGCTGGGGCTGGATAACAAGCACCCGGATCATGTGGCGGCTTGCCAAAAAGTGATCGAGGCGGGTAAAAAGTGGGGCGTGCCGGTGGGAATTCATTGTGCCGGTGCGCAGGAGGCCGTCCGCCGTATTGAGGAAGGCTATAAGTGGATCAGCATTGCCAGCGATGTGCGGCTGCTTAAACTTGCCTTGAATGATGTTTTCGATTGCATCAAAAAAAATGGAGCGGCGGAGAACGCTCCCAAACATTCCAATACGCTAT
>JAMCZD010000263.1 GCA_023473405.1 Candidatus Omnitrophota bacterium | reverse complement strand
ATCCTCGTCGATGGAAGGTTGTTCCTGGTCAGTGACAACGGCTATGCCGCCTGCCTCGAGGCGGCCACAGGAAAGGTAATTTGGCAGGAACGTCTCGAAGGCGAATACTCGGCCTCACCTATCTCCTCCGATCACCGGGTCTATTTCTTCAGCCAGGACGGCCTGACCACCGTCGTCAAGTCCACTGGCCCGTTTTCCCGCTTGGCCGAGAACCGGCTCGATGACGGTCTCATGGCGTCCCCGGCCGTTTCGAACCACGCGCTGTTCCTGCGGACCCGAACCCACCTTTATCGTATCGAGGAGGAACAATCGGCTCATTAGCGGGCGCCAACCGGTTGACAACACCTCTTTTAATGCGAGTTTCTAATAGGTAAATTAGAACCAGTTCTTGTACTGGCTCTCGTATTGAAAATGATTTGGGTGAGCTTATGAAAACTGAATTTGAGACAATGCACGAAGATGTGAAAGGCGCGAATGGCTCAAGGCTGACGAGCGATCTGCGGTTGGTTGCGCGCGATACCGGGCAATTTCTCAAGGATTCCTGGGACGGGCTAAAGGAAACAGGCAAGACTTCCTGTGTGAGGGTAAAGGAAGGCACTGTAACCAGCCTCAAGTCCACTGATCAAACCCTGCGCACGCATCCGTATGAGTCGATGGGCATCGCCCTCGGATTCGGGATTGTGGCGGGTTGGCTGATCAAGCGGAGCTATTAGCCCAAGGTTGCGCCGCAGGCATCCAGCCTGCCGGCTTCAGCGGCATTTGCTTTATGTTCGCCGGACAGGCTGAGTGCCTGCCCCAGGCTTGAATCGGGGGGGGGGGCCACCGACAGCCGGGTTGAGCGAGGCAAACGGGGAGAATGAGTTCTCCTGAAGAATGGTGGCCCACCGTTGCAGTTTCAGAACGTTACGCATAACGCTGATTTTGCCTCATTCAGGCACGGCAAGGCGAAACCGGCTAAGCTTTTTCGCCAGAAACCGTACCTTTTGCCTGAAGGGCGGGCGCTGCCTCGGCCGCACCCGTCAGGCCGCCGCAAGACTGCATAATCGATTTCTTAAAGTGCATTGGCGAGGTGCCCTTGAACAGGCGAAACAGGCGGTTGAAATGACCCAGGTGATCGAACCCGACCGACAATGCCGCCTCGGTCACATTGCTATCAGGTTGACTCAACAGCGCCGCCGCCTGGTGGATTCGATAGATTTGCAGGTATCTGACCCATGACATGCCAAGGGTCTGACGGAATATCTCTCTCAGTCGTGACTGGCAAACCCCGGCGGCGGCGGCCACGTCCCGCTCGTATACCGGTTCGGCAAAGTGTATGCGCAGGTAAAGCAAGGCCTTGTGGATGAACCGCCAGTCGGTGACGTCACCGAGGCCGGCCACAGTCCGTCCTTCGAGCTCTTCCCAGCGCAACAATTCAGTCAGCAGCTCCATCAAAATCGAGCGCAACCGGAACTCCCTGCCCAGTCGTTCGCCGGCGAACTCGGCGGCGATGTCGATAAACAAACCGGTCAGCCTGCTCCGCAATTCGGGCGTGGGACACACGACCCGTTCTTGAAGGCTTTGCTTGGCGGTAAAGCGCCGGAGAAACCTGATGCCGTCGGTTTCCGGGCCGAACTCCAATAGCAAACTGGGCAGGAAATAAACCGTCAGGAATCGGACGGGCCCCTCGTCGAGCTTGCCCCAGTGGGGAACGCCCGGGCCAAGCATCAGCAGATCGCCGGCCCGGCGATATGCCTCTTCCTTTCCCAAAAACAACGGTCCCTGGCCGCTTAGGGTGAGGTTGAGTTCACAGAAAGGGTGCTGCTGCGGGAGTGGGTGTTGGGCGTCGGTCTCGATGATCCCTTGTTGGACCCAGATAGGACGGAGCTCGCTCAGGGGCTGGCTTAGCTCACGCACCTCGACCAGCCAAGACAAATTGGATAGCTTGCCTGAGTGCGCCTCTGGTACGGTGCCCATAATTTCCACCCACTCTATTGTCGAGGCCGGGCAAGTCAATCACCCAAGTCGTGGGCTATTCCTGAGCACCATAGGTGCGGCCCCATCCCAACCTGGGGCACGCCCCAGGAACGGTGGCCCAAACAAATCCGAGGGCTGAAAGCCCGTCCCAGTCATGCGCCGAGAATGAGGTGGACGATAACGATGCTCGTGGCGGGTTTCCTTACCTGCTGTGTCGCCGATTTCCAAATCGGCAGACCGCGCACCGGCCGAACGCCACGCCGGTTAGAAACCCGCGATACAGCAGACTCGGAAGTCCGCGCCACAAATGCGCAGATTTCCAAATCCGCAGACGGTGAACCGGCTCGACGCGAAGCGGGTAAGAAAACCCTGACCCTTGCCAGGATAGAATAGGCCGTTGGCCCTTGAGTGTGTTTTTGACCGGTGACCTGGGGCGTTGCCCCAGGCTGGTATGGCAACACACCGTTGGCGCTACGAGCAGTCGTGCCAGATTCAAAATGCGCGTGATAGGCTCGCCGCAGTCACGAAGCGCCAGCAGCCTGATCGTGCCCGGAAATTACTTTCTAATCAGCGAGGACGTCCTTGCTTGCAGCCAGACGACATCCTGGTTATTGGGAGAGGGTACCCATTGCATCACATAGCTGCTGCTCAGCTTTGGTTTCGTGCGTGGGTCGAGCCATTTGTGAATTTCCGCGTGACCATCGGCAAAGGCAATCCCGCCGGCGCCGTTGTGGTAACTGGCGGGGAAATTGACGAGGATGATTCGCGGTCCGCGGTCCTGGCAGTCCACCCCAAAACACGCATCGTCGATGCTGTCTTCCCGCTCATCGATAAAAGTAAACGCCTCCGACGGAGACGGGCTTGTGATGTCCTCGAGTTTACGGAAGACGATGTAATCCTTGTTGAAACCGTATACGGAATGGAAGTCTTCGTTCATGGCCATGTTGCCATTCAAAGAAATGCTGCGCACGCGGGGATACAGTTTTCCGCGTTCAATGGCCATGCTTCTGTCGGCGGGGCATTTGTACACGTCCACGGATTTGAGATACGGCCAAAGCATTCCCCTGGGAGACATAAGATTAAGGATATTAGTATTATCAGTGACGTTCGGAACGCCCAACTGCATCCAGCCCGCCGCCCAGCTATTTATATTTCCAGGCACATTATTGGTTACCAACAATCCGGTGTCGGTGGCATACATGTACCAGGCCAGTGCCATTTGCTTGAGATTACTAAGGCACCCAATTCCTTGGGCCTTGGCCTTGGCCTTGCTGAGAGCCGGCAACAGCATGCCGGCGAGAATAGCGATGATCGCAATGACCACTAACAGTTCAATCAACGTAAAGGCGGCAGAAATGCTTTTGATGCCAGCCTTTTTCTCGAGCCGTCGTACTTTTCTTGTCTTCATAATTGCACATCTTTGGCGGCGAGACGCCTCGGCGCGCCTAGGATTCGAGTACCACAATTTCCTACCCTCGACCGCATGGAATCTTCAGCGGTGGCTATGCTCATGACTTAATTATTATACAATTTAGCCACAAGACCGCAAATAAGACCATCCATTTTCGCCA
>JAMCZD010000160.1 GCA_023473405.1 Candidatus Omnitrophota bacterium | reverse complement strand
TCAAGGAACTCGTCTCGAGCCTGGCAGCCAGCGTGGTTTATCGTAAATTGACATGATATACGCAGCGCCATAATTTACAGCGGGTCGGTTTGAACAGGAGGCAACAGAGGGAACGGAGTTACTTGCCTCTCTGTTGCCTCTGTTTTCTCCTGTTCATTCTGGGATCCCTTCCGAACCGCAAAGAATCATGTCGTCATGTTTAGTTTGGCGTTTATGAAAATTGCAATTGCTTCCGATCATGCCGGTTTCGAATACAAGGAGAGGATAAAAGATCTCCTGGCAGCTTCGGGACATGAAGTCCGCGATTTTGGCACCAATAGCCCCGAACCGGTCGATTACCCGCGGTTCATCCGCGCGGCGGCCGAGGCCGTGGCGCGACGTGAGTGCGACCGGGGCATTGTGTTGGGCGGGTCGGGTAATGGCGAAGCGATTGTTGCCAACAAAGTCAAGGGCATCCGTTGCGCGCTAGGATGGAACCTGGAAAGCGCCCGGCTGTCGCGGCAGCATAATGACGCCAACATGCTCAGCCTGGGGCAACGCCTGGTCCCGCTCGATATTGCCTTGGAAATGGTCAAGGTCTGGTTGGCCACCGGCTTCGACGGGGGCCGCCATGCGGTTCGCGTCAGCCAAATCGAATAAATGCAGCACTCGAAATCCAGGACGCGGTTTGGGCTTGGTTATTTCAACCTGCGGCACATCAAGCGGCTGACGGTGGGGGTGATAGGCGGCACCGTGCTGGTCATTGGGATTGCGTTGCTGGTTTTGCCCGGACCGGCGATCGTCGTTATTCCCCTTGGCCTGGCCATCCTGGCCACCGAGTTCGTGTGGGCCCGCCGCCTGTTGCGCAAGTTTAAAATGGCGTTCAAAAGGTCGCCCCAGCCCCGTCCGACGCCGGCTAAGCCTCGCGAATAACTGCCTCGAGGGATTGCCTCAGTTGGGCCATGAGCTTTTCCTGGGAGGCGTTGACTTCGGCGTCGGTCAAGGTGCGCTCGGGGTGCCGATAAATGAAGGCGTAAGCCATGCTCTTCCGCCCGGGCGGCACATTTTGCCCGCGGAAGACGTCGAACAACTCGATGTTCTCCAGGTTAGCCAGTTTGGCCTGTTTGATCACGCGGAGCACGGCTTCGTGGGTGACGGTCTCCGGCAGGAGCATCGCCACGTCGCGCCTTATGGATGGGTAGGCCGGCAATGTCTTGAACTCCAAAGCCGGATTGCGCCGCGTCAGCAGCAAGTCAAGATTCATTTCGGCCAGCAGCACCGCATCACGCAAATCGTAACGCCTGGCCAGGGCCGGCAACAATTGCCCCAATTCACCCATGGTCTGCTTGCCCAGCAGAATCTCGGCGGACTCGAGACATAACGACGTGCTCTCGAGCCGGGGCGAATAGGCCAGGCCGCGCACGCCGAATTGATCGCAGAACTCCTCGAGAACTCCTTTTAAATCAAAAATGTCGTACTTGGCTCCGCGATCATTGCCGCTCCAGAACGTGGGCTGGCGCTGGCCTGTGAGCATTATCGCCACGCGCCGCTCCTCTCGAGGCGCCCCGTTTACGGTCTCGAAGACACGGCCTATCTCGAACAGTGCCAGGTCGGGGCTCTTGCGATTCAGGTTGCGTTGCAGACTATCGAGCAGGCCCGGTAACAAGCTCGGTCGCAGGAGGGTCATCTCGCTGCTGAGCGGATTGGCCAGGCGAACCGGTACCTCGCAAAAATTGAATTTCTCGATCGCGTCCGGCAGCAGCGTCTGGCCCTGTGCCTCGTCCAATCCCAATCCGCACAGCAACCGGCGGGCCTCGGCCAATTGATCGTGCACCGCGTCATAAGGGTGCCTGCCCACCGTGCAGACCGGGGTGCGCGACGGTATCTTGTTCACCCCATAAAGCCGGCCCACTTCTGGAGCGGCAATGATCGCGGAGAACGGTGCAAGACTCGGCCTTGTTTTGCCCGACGACTTCGAGCTCGAGCCGGCGCAAGTAATCGACTTGTTGCGCCGCCGGTATGGCAATGCCAAGCAACTGGTCAACCTTCGCGTGCCGCAACGTGATCTGACGGGCCTCGAACGATCGTGGGTAGGCATCAATCATGCCTTCGGCCAGTTGGCCGCCGGCGGTCTGAAGTATCAATTGCGCGCAACGCCCGCTGGCCCAGTCGCAAATCCCGATGTCGCAGCCGCGCTCGAATCGGTAAGAGGCGTCGGACCGCAGATCGAGCTGCTTCGAGGTAGCGCGTATGTTTTGCGGCTTGAAATAGGCGCTCTCGATCAGCACATCGACCGTTTGATCGTTGATCTCGCTGTTTTGTCCTCCCATGACTCCCGCCAAGGCAACCGGCTTGAGCTCGTCCGCTATCAGCAGCATCCGGTCCGTCAATTGCCGTAATTGACCGTCCAGGGTAACGAACTTCTCCTCGTTCCGGGCGCGGCGGACGACGATGGTTGGCTTGCCGTTCGAGCCCCGGGCGATGAGATGATAATCAAACGCATGCAGCGGCTGGCCGATTTCGAGCATGACATAGTTGGTCACATCCACCACGTTGCTGATGCTGCGCAGGCCAACCTTCTCGAGCATGCCCCGCAGCCAGGCCGGACTGGGACCAACTTTCACGCCGCGGACCACTCGCGCGGTATACCGGGGACAAAGCTCCGGGTCCTCGATGCGAACCGCCGCCAGGTCGTCAACTTTGGGCGCGGATGCTTCTGGGGAAGCCGCGCGGATGAGGGCATCCGCACTACTATTTGGCGGGGGCGATTCGAGAGCGGGAACACGGAGCTGGCTGCCGGTGATGGCGCTGATCTCGCGCGCGATGCCAATCACGCTGTTGAGGTCGGGCCGGTTGGGGGTGATCTCGAGGTCGTAAACCACATCGCCTCCGGAGCGGCCCATAAACTCCGCGAAGGGCTGGCCTGCCTTTGCCTCCGGCGGCAGGATCATCAGGCCCGATGCATCATCACCCAGACCCAGCTCGATCGGCGAACACATCATCCCGTGTGACTCGACTCCCCGGAGTTTGCCAACCTTGATGGTGAAAGGCGCCGAACCGGGCGAACCGGGCAAGGTGCAGCCGGGCAGTGCCAAGGGGACCATGTCGCCGACCTGGTAATTTTTCGCCCCACAAACGAACTGGCGTTCGCCCTGACCATCGTTGACGCGGCAGACCGAGAGTTTATCGGCATTGGGATGCTTGGTGCTGGACAGGATCTGTGCCACCACCACTCCTTCAAACTCGCCGCCGATCTTGTTCACCCCCTCGACTTCGACGCCCACCATGGTCAGCCGCTCCGCCAATTCCTCCGGCGACCAGTCAAAATCAACGTATTGCTTCAGCCAGTTTAATGTTACTTTCACGTTCAGAACTGCCGCAGGAACCGGAGATCGTTTTCGTAGAAGAGCCGGATATCGTTGATCCCGTAACGGATCATGGCGATCCGTTCGATGCCAAATCCAAACGCCCAACCGGTCCAGACCTCGGGATCGTAACCGACGTTTTCGAAGACCCGGGGATGAACCATGCCGCAACCGGCCAGCTCGAGCCATTCCTTGCCCATCCTCCGGACCACGG
>JAMCZD010000453.1 GCA_023473405.1 Candidatus Omnitrophota bacterium | reverse complement strand
CCTTTCCATTCGTGCAACGCTCGAGCCACGACTTCCTCCGAATGTCCCAGACCGTAAACGGCGGCAGTATCAATCCAGTTCATACCCCGTTCGAGGGCGCGATGAATGGTGGCTATGGACTTGGCGTCGTCCTGGGCGCCCCAGCCGAACTCCCAATCACCGCCAATGGCCCACGCGCCGAACCCGATGGGAGTGATCGCCAAATCTGAATTTCCGAGGACTTTAGTTTTCATCGTGACGGTAAATTATGCTATCGGCCGAATTTCTCCACTTTTTTCGAGTGCGGTGACAAGTAAAGCGCCATGGACGCTTTGCTCTACTACACGCTCCTCACACTCGACCTTCCACACGCGGATGAAGGCATCCGCGCTCCCATGCATCACGCTCTCACGCTCCACGCTCCTCGCTTCACGCTCCACGCTTCACACGCCCGGGCGCGTTCTCCACCGGGAAAAAACGGTGGCTATTTCCATGGCGCTGATTAGGATGGCCCGAAATCCAAGAGAAAGTTGAACGTATGACAAAGACAACCGGCATATTGCTGATCGTATTGATCATGAACTCGTGGGCACGTGCGGTGTCGGTTACACCAGGTGAAATGGATCTGGCGCGTCATTGGACTGCGACTCGGTTCGAAGGAACGACGGAGGTTTTACCGTTCTCGTTCAGTTACAACGGCCAGCCATCGGCGAAGTTGATCGAAGGCTGGAGCGTGAAGAAAACGCAACTGGACCTCGATGCCCAACGGACCCAGACCACCCTGGTTTGCACCGATCCGCAAACCGGCCTCGTGGTCCGATGCGTCAGGGTCGAGTATCAAGATTTTCCGACGGTTGAATGGACGCTCTATTTCAAGAACGAAGGCGCAACGGATACGCCCATCCTGTCGGACATAGAGGCGCTCGATGCGCGCCTCGAACGGAGCGGCAAGGACGAATTCATGTTGCATCACCAGACGGGCGCCCTCGCCACCATCGACGATTTTCAGCCGTTCGAGACGGCGTTGCCTCCGCGCGAAACCAAGCGCATCACCACCTCGGGCGGTCGTTCTTCCAACAGTAATTTGCCCTATTTCAATATTGCCTGGTCGGGTGAAGGGGTGATCGTGGCGGTGGGTTGGCCCGGCCAATGGGCAGCCCAATTCGATCGGGACGAAGGCAATGGCCTGCGGGTTCGCGCCGGGCAGGAGTTGACTCATTTCAAGCTGCATCCGGGCGAGGAGGTCCGGAGCCCGCTGATGGTGCTGCAATTCTGGAAGGGCGACTGGCTGCGGGCGCAGAATGTCTGGCGCCAGTGGATGATCGCGCACAACCTGCCCAAGGCCAATGGCGAGCCGTTGAAACCGACGCTGTTCGCATGCAGCTCGCACCAGTTCGGCGAGATGATCAACGCGAATGAAGCCAACCAGAAATTGTTTATTGACCGCTACCTCGAAGAAGGATTGAACATCAACTATTGGTGGATGGACGCCGGCTGGTATGTAAACAAGACCGGCTGGCCCAATACCGGCACCTGGGAGGTCGATACCAACCGCTTTCCGCACGGGCTACGCGCCGTTTCGGACCATGCCCATGCCCGGGGAGTGAAGATACTGGTTTGGTTCGAGCCGGAGCGGGTCACGCCGGGCACCTGGCTTTATGAGCAACACCCGGACTGGTTGTTGGGAGCCGATGGCGGACAGAAGCTGCTCGACCTGGGAAATCCGCAAGCCTGGGAATGGTTGACCGATCACGTGGACCACCTGCTGACCGCGCAAGGCATCGACCTCTACCGCCAGGACTTCAACATGGACCCGCTCTCTTATTGGCGCGCAAATGATGCCCCGGACCGCCAGGGGATCACCGAAATCCGGCACGTAACCGGTTACCTCGCCTATTGGGACGAACTGTGCCGCCGGCATCCCGGCCTGCTCCTCGATACGTGCGCCAGCGGCGGACGGCGCATCGACCTCGAAACCCTCCGGCGCGCCGTCCCGCGAACGCGCAGTGATTACCTCCTCGAACCGGTAGGCGAACAGAGTCACACCTACGGCCTGGCCTTCTGGGTGCCCTACTATGGCAGCGGTTACATGGACGCCGTCACCTCCGGGCGCAAGGTCAGCGAAGCCTACCTCGCCCGCAGCTTCATGTACCCGGTCGTGATCAGTTGCATCGACGTCCGCCGCAAGGATGTCCACTACGAGTTGATCCGCCGGCTCTTCGCGCAGTGGCGGCAGTTGGCGCCGTTGATGCTCGAAGACTATTACCCGCTCACGCCGTTCAGCACCGCCAATGATTCGTGGCTGGCCTGGCAGTTCGATTGTCCCAAGACCGGCCATGGCATGGTCCAGGCCTTCCGCCGGCCGGGCAGTTATTTCGAAGCCGCTCGATGGAAGCTGCATGCTCTCGAACCCGATGCTCGCTACGTGGTGAGCAACGTGGACATTCCCGGCGTAGTCGAAAAGACCGGCCGGCAATTGATGGAAGAAGGGCTGCGAGTGCAAATTCGCGAACAGCCAGGTGCCGCCATTTACACTTATCAGCGGCTGAAAACGAATCAATGAACCGGCGAAATATGATCAACAAAACCATTTCATTTCTAATTTGTGCAATGGTGGCGGCACCGGTATTCGCAGGCACCGCCTCTGGAAACGAAACAGCTTCGCCCCAACCCTCGGCCATTACGCCGGCTGATTCCGATAGCGGAAGCAAGCCAAGCGTGAGCTTCGATTCCGCTACCGGCCAGGTGCGCCTGGTCAATGGCCGGCTCGAATTGCTGGTCGAGACGCGTCCCGGGTTGAACCCGCGAAGCCTGCGCGATCTGCGGACCGGTCAGGCGTATGCGGACGGCGATTACGCCTGGCCCGGCGGTTCATTCCCGAAATTGGTTCGCTCGCCCGAGCTGATGCCTGCCGCCGGCGGCGGGCAAATGGTCAAGTTTACCGGCCGGCTCGGCCCGGTTGAAGTGACGCAGACCTTCATTGCGCCCGGCGAACAACCGAACGCGATCATCGAGCGAATCCGCCTCAGGAACCCGGGTGAGGAACCACTGTCCACGGCGGACTTCAAGTGCGGCCTGACCAAACGGCTCGAAGCCGGGGATCAATGGCTCCCTGATGCCACTCGAATCCATTTCTGCCGGGTGCCCTATCGCCGGGGAACAGACGGGCGCGTGGGGGATTATCCATTACGGGAAATAATGGAACGAAAGGACGCTTACACGGGCTGGAACGAGCCGGTGGTTCGAACCAGCACCTGGGGCGACGAAGGCTGGGTATGGTCCAGTGACATCACGTCGTTCCTGATCGCGAAATACAATCCCGACGCCATGGAATGGTCCCTGATGGAACCCGTCCAGCGCGAATTGACTGCCGAATCGAATTCCACTCCGAGGCCGGAAAAGGTGTTGCGCTTCGCCGGGGCCGGCCAGTGGAAGCAGGGTGTGCCCGAAGGCGCATCGCGGCTGAGCCCGGGCCAGGCATTCAGCTTTGGCGACACGTGGTTGCAGGTGGTGGATGGCGACTGGAAAGAGGCTTACTATGCCTATCGCCGTTTTACCGAAAGCCGGGGGTGCCGTCTTCATCCGGGTTATAAT
>JAMCZD010000004.1 GCA_023473405.1 Candidatus Omnitrophota bacterium | reverse complement strand
AATGCTTTGCGGCAGCCCGAGTTGTTTCATGTCGACGAATTTGACGTCGATGCCGTAAGTGGACCTGGCCGGTCCTTGCACGCCGGCAAGCATGTCATTTTCGATTTGATCGAATTTGAGCTGGGCGCGATTGGTGGAAATGAGGTCGGCGAAGTTGTGCTGGCCGATGACGCCGGTCTTGACGGTGCGGATGAGGGTTTCCAGGGCTTGGGAGGCCTTGAGGGTATCGCCGTTGAGGCTCTCGAGGTAGGTGCGTGGATCGGCGATCTGCCAGCCGGCGAAAACCATGACCAGGACGTTGATGGCGTCTTTGGTGGTTGTTTCGTCAAACTTCTTCTCGAAGTTTTGAATCCGGTTATCGAATTTGTAGACGTGCTGGATAGGCCAAGGCCAGCGGGCGTAGAGGCCGGAATTGGTGATGCTGCCGGAGTATTTGCCGAAAGTGGTAACGGCGGCGACTTCGGTCCTTCGCACCTGGAAGGTGAACAGCATGAGGCCGAAGATCACCGCCAACAGGCTGCTAACGACGAGGGTTATCGGATTTGGTTTCATAAAAAGCAAAAAAAGGCTTATTTCTTCCCGGTCGGAACGTTGATATCCAGGAGATCGGGCCGCAGTTTGTCCTCCAGGTTCAGCCAGAAGATGTCCTGGGTATTGGTCGCGGTCAGGACGAATTTTCGCGCCGGGCCAATGGCGCGGACCAACGACTCGAGATAAGTGCGGGTCTTATAAACGGAAGGCGAGGCGTTGTAAGCGGCCAATTGGTTGGTGAACTGGGCGCCCTTGGCCTCGGCTTGGGTGATTTTGCTGTAGGCATCGCTGGATTGCCTGGACAATAGATTGGTGGCTTCGGCCTCGGCGGTGGGTATCCGGCGCGCCTGGTAAGCCAGGGCCGCCAGGATGTTGGTCTCTTTTTCCTGCATCGATCCCACCACATCTTCGTATGCGGGGGCGACCTCCACCGGGGGATGGATGCCCTGCAGACCGACGAACACGATTTCCACGCCCAACTGATAGTCATCGGACTGAGTCTGAATACGGCGCCGCAGCGCCTCGGCTGCTCGCATCCGGCCCGGCGCCATGAGATCGTCGATGTCAACATTAACCAGGTAACGTACCACCTCGCGATTGGCGATGTCTTCGAGCAATTGGGCGGGGTCGATGTGGTTATAGGCCCAGGCGCGGACATCCTTGATCCGGTATTGGACGGGGATGTTGACGGAGAGCAAGTTGACCGGCACCGCCTGTTCGCCTGGCCGCGCATCGGCAGCATTGCCAGACGGTCCCATTTGGCTGGCCACCAGCATGTTGAACTCCACTTTGGTGTGCGGAACGGTCCACAGCACGGTCTTGGCCTGTGCCAGGGCGGGATCGGGGACAAACCCGACGGAGAAAGTCTGCAGCTCGCGAGTGGGATAGCGATAGACCTTGTCGATTGGCCATGGCCATTTGAAATGGAACCCCGGTTCGAGCACGGCATGCGATTGCACCGGCCGGCCGAATCGCTCCCATACGGCTTCTTCGTTGGGGCCGACAATGACCACGGTGGTGGAGAGGAAAAGCACACCTAACTGGAGCAGGATGAGCCAGGCCAAGGCCTTTTCCATAAACTGGTAAAACCAGGTTTCGGAAACCTTGAACCCGAACTGGTAATCCAACGCCTGCGCGACGGTTGTGATCAACCCGCCCGGTTGGCTTAGCAGACCGATCAGGCGGCTTTCATAGAGCAACCGGACCTCCTGTCCCTTCAGACGCGGGCGATAAATCTCGAGTATGAGGTTGATCAGGTTCTCCAAAGCTACCAATACCAAAAGACCGCCGAAAACGTAGGCGCCGTCGAGGTCGATCCCAGGAAAGCCAAACCAAGCAACGACCTCCGCCGCAGCCGCCAGCAAACAGACCAGGGCGCCCATGAGAAGGTAACTGGCGGCGGGACGAAGCAACCGCTGCCTTTCCAGCCTGGCTATGCCGGACGAATATTTGCCCAGGAGGAAAAACACCAGGGCGAACAAGCCCAACAAGGCCATGGTGATCGTCGCCCGGTCAACAATGGGCGAAGTGAGGTTTGCCTTCTGCCGCCAGAGCCAGTAAACGGCGAGGCCTTGCGAAATCAGCAACAAGACCGTGAATCCGGGCACAAAGAACCGCTCAAATTGCTCGCGCGACCGCCGTGCGGGAAAGGTCTCGGCTTCTTCGGTGAACAGCGCGGCGCTGGAAGGCCCTTTTTTGAGCTCATCGAATTCGAGTTTTTCCAACCGTTCCCGATGTTCGAGGCGAGCCTGGAAATAAGAAACCATCGCGACCAGCAGGCCAAAGCCGAGAAAGAGCGCGCCGCTCTGGCCAGTGGCGGAGTTGGCATAGCGCGACACCGCCGCCACGGCGCTGCCGGCGACCAGTAATACCAGCAGGTTTAACAGCCCGATTTTTTGAATATTTCGATCCATTCCAACCTCAACTCAATTCGCGGTCCTGAAACATCAGCAGAGCCACCGCCAGGGTCGCCCCCAGGTAACCGGCGACGTAACCCAAAGCTTCGAACAGATAAACGGGCGGAACGCCGCTCTTGCCCGGTTCCAAAGTGTCTGCCATCCAAAACAACTGCCAGTCGGGAATGATGGCGTATAGTACCGATGCCCACCAATTGCCGGCCTTTGCGGGAGCGCCAAAAAGGTAATCGGACATCAGCCCAATCAGAAACAGGCCGCTGCACACCGCCATGGTGGGGATCATTTCCAGTCGCGTCGAGCAGGCAATGGCCAGCCCGGCCAGTATCCACAGGGCAAACAGGATCAGGACCGCCGCCGGCACCAGCCGCCAATCCACTTTGCCTGCCGTCATGAAGCTCTCCTCGTGCTTGGTGAAAAAGACTACCACAATAAAGGCCAGGGTGATCAGCACCGCCACGCCAAAGACCGCGTCAGCGGTGAATTGCCGGCGCAGGAAATAATTGGTAAAGCCTCCCGCCGCGTAAGCCATCGCCATGCCGGCGGCGAAGATGCTCAGCGCCGCCTGGTCCACACCGCTGTATGCGTCGAACGCCATCCGGCTGGCCAGCAGCGCGGCCACCAGGTTCACGTAGGTGAGCAAGGTCAGCGCCGCCGCCACCCCCACAAATTTGGCCAGCAAAAAGTTCACCCGCCCCACGGGCTTGGCCAGCACCGCCAAGGCCGTTCCGGAGCGAATCTCATGAGCCACGGAGGCTGCCGCGCTGATTACCGCCCCAAATAGCCCCGTCAAGAGGATAACCGCCAAAACGCTGTCCTTGACCAGGCGCGGATCATCGCCCAGGCCGAAATAAGGCACGCACGCCAGGAAAACGATGAAGCAAGCCGAACAGCTCATCAGCAATAGAAAAATCGGCTGGCGCACCAGTTCCATAAATGCGTTACTGGCAATAGTAAAAAATTGTCGCATGCAATTATTTCTTAACCTAGATAATTACAAATACCCGCAACCGAATGCAAATTGTTATTCCTCTAGCACCCGATCCGGGACATCCGATTGTTCGAACAGATTAGCGGGAGGCTGCATTTTTGGAAAGTGTGCTTTTGTGCGCACACCGGGCCAAGGGCAGCGAGGGGCGTGCCCCAGGGAAGAAATCTTCCCCTCTGTCATCCCTTTGGTTCTTTTCGTCCTTTTCGTCTCTGCCCCCCGAATACCGCTTAATTTTTAGCCAATGATGTGGGAATATAGCTCCAATGAATACGTCATCGGAATTGCTCACCACCGGTCTGCCGGGTTTGGATCGAATGCTCCATGGGCTTCAGCCCGGCGACAATGTTGTGTGGGAGGTGGATTCGATCAACGATTATACCCCCTTTGTGCGCCCGTTCTGGACTCAGGCCGTAAAACAGGGCCGCCGATTGACGTATTTCCATTTCGCCCGCCATCATCAGCTCATCCCGGATCAACACGGGGTGGAGATTTATCGGTTACATCCCGAGGCGGGCTTTGAAAAGTTCCTCACCGAGATTCTAGATGTCATCGAGAAAAACGGGCAAGGCGCCTTTTACGTTTTCGATTGGCTGTCGGATTTGGTGGCCGACTGGTATAGCGACCGGATGCTGGGCAACTTTTTCATGATCACTTGCCCGTTTTTGTATGACCTCGAGACCGTTGCCTATTTCGGTCTCCGAAAGAACCAGCACTCGTTTCACGCCACCGACGGGATCAATAACACCGCGCAAGTGATCCTGGAGGTTTATCGCAAGAGCGACCAATTATTTCTGCACCCACTCAAGGTCTATCAACGGCATTCGCCCACGCTCTACATGTTGCATATCTGGGAGGGCCAGGAGTTCCGCCCGGTCACCAGCAGCGCTGTCCTTACGGAAATCCTGGCTGGCATCCCGCAGCCTTGGCTCGATTTTACCATCCACCGGCCCGGGGTTTGGGTGCGCACCTTTCGCCAGGCCCAGGAAACCCTCGATGCCGTCAAGAGCGGGAGAAAGCCTCAGCAGGATGCCGAGGCTTTTTTCCGGCGGCTTTTGAAAATGGTCATCACCCGCGACGAACGTTTCCTTGGCCTGGCGGAAAAGTACTTCGAACTCGTCGACGTCATCGAGATCATGAAACGGATGATCGGCACCGGCCTGATCGGCGGCAAATCGCTGGGAATGCTCCTTGGCCGCGCCATTTTGAGGAAAGCCGATTCGGCCTGGACGGACCGGCTCGAGGTGCACGATTCGTTCTTCGTCGGATCGGACGTATTCTACACGTATCTTGTCCAGAACGGCTGCTGGTGGTTGCGGCGCCGGCAAAAGGACTTTTCCGCTTACCTCGAGAAGGCCGATGAGGCGCGGAAAAAAATGCTCGAAGGCGTATTCCCGCAGTATATCCAGGACCAGTTCATGGAGATGCTCGAATATTTTGGGCAATCCCCAATCATCATTCGTTCGAGCAGCTTGCTCGAAGACAACTATGGCAATGCCTTCTCCGGCAAATACGAGAGCGTGTTTTGCGCCAACCAGGGCGCGCCCCGGGAACGGCTCGAAGCCTTCATGAGAGCGGTGCGGACCGTGTATGCCAGCACGATGAGCCGCGAAGGGCTGCTTTATCGACTGCATCACGGCCTGCTCGACCAGGATGAGCAGATGGCCTTGTTGGTCCAGCGGGTTTCCGGCGAAATGTATGGTCATTTGTTTTTCCCGCAGATCGCCGGGGTCGGCTTTTCCTTCAATCCATTTGTGTGGCACGAGCATATCGATCCCGCCGCCGGCGTATTGCGGCTGGTTCTCGGGCTGGGCACGCGCGCGGTCGAACGTACCGAGGATGACTATACCCGGCTGGTGGGCCTGAACCTGCCGCACAAGAGACTCGAATCCAACCTGAGCGAGGTGCGCCAGTACTCCCAGCGGCGAGTGGATGTGCTGGATTTGAACGCCAACCAATTAAAGACAATCGATTTTGAAACAACGGCACGCGTGCTGCCGGCGGCATTATTGGATATATTCGCCTCGAACACCGATGACCTATGGCGGCATGGGGAAGCAAATTGGCCAGCCAATTCATTTCAATGGACGTTGACCTTCGACCGGTTGCTCACGGAGACTACTTTCGCCGACGATATGCGCGCCCTTCTCTCCCACCTCCAGGCCGCCTATAATCACCCCGTCGATATCGAATTCACCGCCAATTTCGTCGACAACGCCCGATACCGAATCAACCTCGTCCAATGCCGACCGTTCCAGGTCAAAATCAAAGGGGAAGGCAGCAAGGTCCATTTCCCTCGCGGTCTTCACGCCGACCGGGTCGTGCTCGAGTCAGGCGGACCGATTGTGGGCCAGAGCTTGGTCACTGCCGTTGACCGCCTGATTTACGTCGTCCCCTCGGTTTACGGCAAGATGCCCTTGAGCCAACGGTACTCAATCGCTCGAACCATTGGGCGCCTCACCCATCTGCCGTCCGACGGCGATGCCAGGACACTCATGCTCGTTGGTCCCGGACGATGGGGGACATCGATGCCATCGTTGGGCGTCCCGGTTTCCTTTGCCGAAATCAACACGGTATCGGTCCTTGCCGAGGTGGCTGTCATGCACGAGGGCCTAGTACCGGACGTTTCACTCGGCACGCACTTCTTCAACGACCTGGTCGAAATGGACATGCTTTGCCTGGCGATTTTTCCGGAGAAAATCGGGCAATCGTCTGAACGAAGATCTGCTTATCCAAGCCCCCAACAGGTTGGTGGAGCTGCTGCCTGGCGCCGCCGAGTGGGCTGATGCACTGCGCGTGGTCGATTCAAACCCCGCCCCCCCCGGCTGGATGATTTACCTTAACGTCGACGCGATGAAGCAGAAGGCATTGTGCTATGTGGAATCGTCAAGTTAAATCCGGCGCCGGGATTATTTCCCAACCGATAATACCACCTCAGACTGTTCCTGCTTCTGATTCAGCTTCGAATGGAAACGGCCATATGAGAAATAAATGACCAGCCCGATCACCAGCCACACGATCAGCCGGGCCCACGTGTCCGGCGGCAGACCATACATCAACCAGCCCCCCATCAAAACCCCAAGGGGCGATACCAGCCAAAACATCGGGACACGAAACGGGCGATGAATCCGCGGATCGGTGAACCGCAGGACAAACACGCCTGCGGAAACGATGACGAAGGCCAGCAGCGTGCCAATCGATACCAATTCCCCCAACAACCCAATGGGAAACAAACCGGCAATCACCATCGCCACCGAGCCCGTGAGAATGGTGGCCAGCCAAGGCGTGCGGAACCGGGGATGCACGGCGCTGAATATCGGCGGCAACAGACCGTCTTTCGACATTGAATAGAAAATTCGTGGCTGGCCCAGCATCATCACCAGGATCACCGACGACAGACCCGCGATAGCGCCAATCTTGATGATCGGGCGCAACCATTTCAACTGGCTCCCCAGTGAATCAATGGCCACCGCAATCGGGTCCGGAACGTTCAATTGCGTGTATTTGACGATCCCGGTCAGAATCAGCGAGACGGCGATGTAAAGCACGGTGCAAATCGCCAGCGAAGTCAGGATGCCGATCGGCATGGTTCGTTGCGCGTCTTTTGCCTCTTGCGCCGCCGTTGATACCGCGTCGAAACCGATGTAGGCGAAAAAGATCACCCCCGCCCCGCGCAAAACACCGCCCCAGCCGAATTGCCCCGGGCCTTCTGCAGGCGGGACGAACGGCTGCCAGTTCTTCATGTTGATGTAGGCAATTCCCACCGCCACAAAAGTGATAATGACCGCCAGTTTGATCGCCACTATGATGTTGTTGAACGACGCGGATTCCTTGATCCCCAGCACCAGCAGGAATGTGATGATCCCCACAATCACCATGGCCGGAACGTTTAGCACCGCACCGGTGCTGCTCCAGCCTTCCGCGAACAGACGCCATAGGTTCCAGCCCGCGTCCGGCGACGTCACATGATTGTAAGGCGCAGAGGTGAACGCGACCGGAATGACGATTCCCATGTCCTTGAGAAAAGACACAACATAACCCGACCAGCCAACGGCCACCGTTGAAGCGGCAAACAAATATTCGAGGATCAGGTCCCAGCCAATGATCCACGCAATCAGTTCACCCAGCGTCGCATACCCGTACGTATAGGCCGATCCCGAAATCGGGATCATGGCGGCAAATTCAGCATAGCACAACCCGGCGAAGCCGCTGGCCATTCCCGCCAGAACAAATGAAAATATGATGCCCGGCCCGGCGTATTTCGCCGCCGCCTGGCCCGTAAGCACAAAGATGCCGGCCCCGACTATCGCCCCTATCCCCAGCGTCGTGAGGTTCAACGCTCCGAGGGTGCGTTTGAGGCTCTGATCGCTCTTGGCCTCGGCCTGCAATTGAGTTATCCCTTTTCTCCGCAGTAGCTTCATGGAAATACAATGTCGAGCCGAGAGAATCGCCCAACCGGAAGGGCGAGTCAAGCAAGGAGGCGAGGGAATGAAAGCGACGAAAGGGACGGAAAGGACGACAGGGACACGGACCAAAATGAGAACGCTCATCCCCGGGTTGGCGGGGAAGCGCTGCTGCGCTTCCCATTTTGAATCGGGGCTCGGCGGCAGACTCGCCCTGTCCCGGCCCCATGCCGCGCAAGCTACCCTAAAGCTACCCTAGGTATCCATTGACAGCATGCCAGTCGATATGCTTCATGAACTCGTCAATGTAAGGGGCACGAGAGGTGAAGAAGTCGCCGTAATAGGCGTGCTCATACGTATCGAGCGCCAGGATGGGCTTCACGCCCCAGACAGGGAACGTATTCTGGGCATCCCCAAGATAGTTGAAGAGCAGTCCGGAGGTGGGATCATAACCGGTCCAGGCCCAACCGCGGGCGGAGAGGCCGGTGGCCTTGAGGTCCTTGGTGTAAGCGTCAAAGCTGCCGAAGCTTTTGTTAATCAGATCCGCGACCTTGCCCGAAGGCGGTCCGCCGGGCCCGCCGAGGATATTAAAATATAGCTCGTGATTGACCACGCCGCCGATGGCGAAGGTGAGGTCCACTTTGAGCGACCGCAGAGAGCTATAGGTCTGGTTCGCGTGGGCCGCGTTAGCCGGGTCCAATACCTTGGCCAATTCTTCGAGTTCTTTCAGGATCGAGTTGGCCTTGTTGACGTAACCGGTATAGAGCTTCATGTGCTCTTCGTGGGTTTTGTCGGAGATTTTGCCGGTCTTGCCTTTAACCTTGGCCAAGAGTGCCGCTTGCTTGTTTGCGTATTGATAAGCCATGAATTCACCTTTTCTTTATAGTTCCAATTCCTTGCCATGCGAGAAGCGCCGGCGCCCATCCGGCCCTGCCGGCCTTTGCAAAAACCATTTTTCCCGCCGCATTAATATTGCATTTTAAATTAACTTAATCTTGCAAATCCGCAAGCAGGCGCCATTCGCCTTTCCGATTCTATGAAAAGAACAGGTTAACCATTGCCAAAGCCGGGAGCCTGAGGCATAACGGTTGCGGAAAACAAGCGGACGGTTTTGGCCTGAAGTCTAAGTCCGTTAACAACGCTTTAGGCTCGTAAAACACTATGTTTAGGGCCAAAAAAGAGAAAGAACATCGATATTACTTATTGCCCGGCATGGGGCGGAGCAACCGGCGGCATCGCCGGTTGGTCTTCCGCTGGTCGCTGGCGGTTGGTGTCATCTTTTCCCTCTTCTTTGCCGCGCTCCTCTATTTCCTGAACCGGCGCTAGCCCGGGCGCCCTTCACCAGGCGTGCTGAATTCCGCTCCGCCGGGAAATGGCCGCCTCGGCTTGGCCACGCCAGGCTCAGCCGGCAAGTTCAACAAAATTCTTCAGCAACCGGAGGCCCAGGGTCTGGCTCTTTTCGGGATGAAACTGGGTGGCGTATACGTTGTCCTTCCAAACCGACGAAGCAAACGGCTCGCCGTATGTGGTTCGAGTGGCGGTTATCGCGGCATCGACCGGCTGGGGAAAGTAGCTGTGCACAAAGTAGAAATAGCCGCCGTCGGAGATTCCCTTGAAGAGCGGGCAATCGGGCCGGACTATTTCCACCTGGTTCCAACCGATCTGGGGAATCTTGATGCCGGGTCGGCTGGCAAATCGCGCTACCCTTCCCGCGAAGTGGCCCAACCCAGGCGCCCGGCTGTTGAATTCCTCGCTTCGTTCGAACAAAACCTGGTAACCGACGCAAATGCCGAGAAAGGGGCGCCCGGATAGGATGAATTCCTTAAGGCCATCGAGAAGTTGTTGTTTTTGGAGGGCCTGTACGCAGTCATCGAAAGCCCCAACCCCGGGTAGGACTGTGGCCGCGGCGTCCCGCAGTTCCTCGGGCCGGGTGATGATGCGCACATCGGCGCCGACATGGCTCAACGCCTTTTCCACGCTCCGCCGGTTTCCCGAGCCGTAATCGATCAACGCAATCATAGGTCAACCGCCATGTGGATTTGCCCCGCCTAAAACCATCGAGCCGGCATGCGCGTCTTCAAGACGTTCGGCCTTGAGCCGCAATTGACCGCAGGCGGCATCGATGTCAATGCCTTTTTCCCGGCGCAGGGTGACGGGCACACGGCAATTCCTGAGGGCCCGGAAAAAACCTTGCTGAACAGCCTCGCCGGGCCGCTGCCAGGGCAGGCCGTCGACGGGATTATACGGGATCAGGTTCACCTTGGCATGCAACCGGCGCGCCCATCGAGCCAAGGGCTTGACCTGGTCCAAACCGTCATTGATTCCGGCGATCAATATGTATTCCAAGGAAATCATTGCGCCTTTCTGGCTTACGTAATATTCGATCGCCGACACCAACTCAGCCAGCGGATACTTGCGATTCACCGGCATGATCCTGTTCCGAACTTCGTCGGTGGCCCCATGCAATGACACGGCCAGCCGCAACTGCAATCGCTCGTTTGCCAGCCGCCGGATTTGCGGAGCCAGACCGCTGGTGGAAACGGTTATTTTCCGGGCGCCGATCCGGCCGCCCCAGGGCGCGTTGAGAATTTGCAGGGCCTTGATCAGCGCGTCATAATTGGCCAGCGGCTCACCCATGCCCATGATCACCAGGTTGTCAACGAGACGCGGACTCGAGTCGGGATTTGCGATTTGAAATGCGGGATTTGGGATTTGGGATTCCGGATTTGGGATTTCGGACCCGGGGTTTGGGATTTGGAATTTGGAATTCTCCCGGGCGTGCCAGCGTTCCACGGCAAATACCTGCTCGACGATTTCCTCCGGGCGCAGGTTGCGTTTCCACCCCTCGAGGCCGCTGGCGCAGAATCTGCACCGGTAAGCGCAACCGACTTGGGTGGAAACGCACAGGGTGTGGCGATCGCTTGGCTCGCCGTAAAGGGCCGCACTGGCGGGGATCAGCACGCTCTCGATCAAGGCGTGGTCGGCGAGCCGCCAGAGGAACTTTTGGGTGGAATCCGTCGAGCCCTGGCGGCAGACCAACTCGAATGTCCGCAGGGAATAAGTCCGGCTCAACTGATTCCGGAGGGCCTTGGGCAGATTGGTCATGGCATCCCAATCGGCGACGCGATTGCGATAAAGCCAGTCCAGCAACTGGTCGACCCGGTAAGCCGGCTGGTGCCAGGCCAGCAACCGGGCGGCCAGCTCGTCGCGGGTCAACGATTTAATATCGGTCTCCACCATTTTTAATGTGTCAAGTAATATTTTTGAGTATATTCCTGCACCACGCGCCAGGTGTTGTATTTGGGCACCAGGGTGGTCATGGCGTGGCGGACCATGGCGATCCATTGCCGGGGGATGCCCATGGCATCACGGGCGTAAAAGGTAGGTATGACTTCCTCGGTCAGCACGCGATAGAGGTTTTCGCTATCGCGCCGGTCCTGTTCGGCCACGGAACCGGGGTGTGAATCATCGCCGATGGCGAACCCGTTTTTTCCATCGTAGCCCTCGCGCCACCAACCGTCCATGATGCTCAGGTTCAATCCGCCGTGGCAGCCGGCCTTTTGACCGCTCGTGCCGGAGGCTTCGAGCGGGCGGCGGGGGTTATTGAGCCAGACGTCGCACCCGGAAACCATCTGGCGGGCGACGTGGATATCGTAGTTCTCGAGAAACACCATGTGGCCTTGGAGTTCGCTGTGGTTGCTCAGGTGGATGATCTGCTGGATCAGGCGCTTGCCTTCGTCGTCATGCGGATGCGCCTTGCCGGCAAAGAGGAACTGCACGGGGCGCTGCGGGTCTTTGACGAGCTTGACGATATCATTGTAGCGCTGGAAAATCAAGTTGGCCCGCTTGTAAGTGGCAAATCGGCGCGCGAACCCGATGGTCAACGCATCCGGGTTCAGCAGCCGATCATAAGTGATGAAATCGGCCTTGTCCAATTGCCGGCCTTGGAGGAGCAGCCGCCGGCGAACAAACTCGATCAACTCCCGGCGCATGTGGTATCGGAAGGCCCACAGCTCCTCGTCGGAAATGAAGGCCGGGTCGCTCGTCCGGTCCCAGAACTCCTGGGTATTGACGCCCTTTTCCCAATCGGGACCGAGCCGCTGTTTCCAAAACCGGCGATTCTTGCCCTTCATCCAACCCATCAGGTGAATGCCGTTGGTAATGTGGCCTATGGGGACCTCGTTTTCGGCCTTGCCCGGATAGAGGGCGCGCCACATCCGCCGGCTGACCTGGCCATGCAATTCGCTTACCGCGTTGGCGGCGCGCGAGGCACGCAAGGCCAGAACTGTCATGCAGAACGGTTCATTTTCGTCCTTGGGATGGGCTCGTCCCAAGGCCATCAACTCGGCGGTTGAGAGCTTGAGCTGCTTCTGGAACCGTCCCAGCGCGTAACTCATCAAGCCCGCGTCGAAGCGGTCGTGACCGGCCTCCACGGGCGTATGCGTGGTAAAGACGCAATGGTCCTTAACCCATTCCATGGCGTCGTTGAATCTCTTGCCCTCGACCAACTTTTCCCGGAGCAGTTCGAGCGCCAGGAAGGCCGAGTGGCCTTCGTTAAGGTGAAACACCGACGGCTGAATCCCCAGGGCCCGAAGAACCCGCACCCCGCCAATACCCAGCAGGACCTCCTGCATGATGCGGGTGGTGCGGTCTCCGCCATAAACGCGCAGGGTTAAATCGCGGGCGTGCTGATCGTTTTCCGGGCGGTGATCTTCCAGCAGGTAAACCGTGCATCGCCCCACGTTGACCTGCCAGACCTGGAACAGGACCTGGCTATTGGCGATTTCCACCGGGAGCACCAGCGGATCGCCGCGCGCATCGCGGACCGCTTCCATGGGCAGGTTCCGCGGATTGAGCAAGGTGAAATACTCGGTCTGCCAGTTGTCCGGGCTGATGGCCTGCTGGAAGTAGCCCTCGCGATAAAACAGGCTCACACCCATCAGGCCAAGCCCGAGGTCGCTGGCTGATTTCGTGTAGTCTCCGGCCAGCACACCCAAACCGCCGGCGGCAATCGGCAGCGTCTCATGAAAACCGAACTCGGCCGAGAAATAGGCTACCGGATTCTGGACCAGCGCGGGCGCGTTCTCCCGTGCCCAGGTGTTCTTTTCTTCCAAATACGCGTTAAAAATCCCCACCGCTTCCCGTGCTTTCCTGGCAAATTCACTGTCCTGGAGGCGCATCCTCAATTCGTAATCGGAGACCTCGTGCAGGATGGCCACGGCATTGTGATAAAGATTTTGCCAGGCGCGTGGCGACAGCTCCTGAAAGACTTCTTGTGCCTCCTGGTTCCATGTCCACCACAGATTCCGCGCCAACCGATTGAGGTCTACCGTTAACTTTGCCAGTTCCGCTCCCGAAATTGGACTATCACTCATAATTCATTTTCACCAAAGGTGTTCATACGCTGGTTTTAACCTAATGACCCTTCGGGTGCGGGACCCGTCCGAGGCGCACCCTGTCGTCCGGCAACTTTAACACCATGCCAGCCAGTCGCAATCGGGAATTGTTGCTGAAACCAAGGCAGAGCGGATGCCTTTATCTGCGCATGTCAACGCAAAGTGTTGCCTAAAGCCGAATACGTGTGCATATGGGCAGTCATGCGACGAGTCATTTCCTTTCTGTGGCTGGGTTGGGCGGCAAATTGTGGTTTCATCGTTGCCGGCCCGGCCCAATCGGCCGCGCCGGTTTACCGCGCCGCCATTCTTTCCGACCCGGCCTCGGGCGTTGATCCATCCTTTGCCCATGAACTGGCGGCCCAGGCGGAATCAGCAGGTTATTCGGCCGGCTTCATCGATTTTTCAATCCTCTCGAACTCGAATGAATTCATGTCGCAACCGCCCGACTTGCTGGTCCTGCCCAATGGCCGTTCGCTGCCCATCGAGGCGATCCCGACGATTAGGGGCTACTTGCAGTCGGGCGGCGACGTAGTGGCCCTAGGCCTGCCGCTCTGGGAATCTCCACTCTATAACCTGGCCAACCGCTGGATTTCGCGGGCGAATTACGAGAAAACCATTGCTGATCAAAGGCCAGACCACATGCTGCTCGGTTCCGAACTCGAGAACCCGTCGCGGTGGACCCGTTCGAGCAACAACATGGAGTCCAAAAGCACCGCCGAATTCCAGCCCACAGACCGTGGCAGTGCCTTGCATGTTGTGGTCGAAAACCTGACTGGCTGGGATACCTTGGCTACTCCACCATTGGACACACCTTTTCCGCCTGGCCACTCGCTAACCTGCTTTCTCGCCAAGGCCGCCCCTCAAACCCGGCAAATGATCCTGGAATGGACCGAGCGCGACGGGTCGCGTTGGATCGCCCCAATCGAATTAACGACCCAATGGAAGCGATACGCGCTGTCCACGGAGTCGTTTCATGCCTGGGAACCTCCGGCGGGACGGGGCGGTCCCGCCGACCGTCTTCACCCCGAAAAGGCCATTCGCTTTTCGGTTGGCCTTGCCTTTTCCCATACTTCCATCGGAGGCGGGCGGCACGAATATTGGATAGCCGGGCTTGGCACCGCGCAGAATCCATTCGGCGAAGCCCCGTTTCCATCGAGATCGATGGTTCCTCGACTCGAAAGCCTGTCACCCGCCTACCAGGTATTCCCGGTTCAGGGCCCGGTCGAGTTGTCGGTGCCTGCCGATTTCGCCTGGTTGACACCCGTTCAGTGGAAGGCGACGTCGCCGATGATGGCCGTCCAACCTCGCCCAAGCGGGATTGGCTACAACCAGGACCGTCCCTGGCGCTGGCAACCGCTTCTGGAAGCGCGGGCCGATGATGGCGAGTACCGGGGCGCTGTCGCCGTCATGCTGGTGAATGTTCAATCGCCTTTTCGCGGCGGTATCTGGGCCGGATTCACGCCGGCGAATCCTGCCTTTTATCGCCAGCCAGCGATGCAGCGAGTGCTATTCGACGTGTTGGCGCAAATCCGCCGCGGTCTCTTCCTGCGCGAGGGCGGCAGCGAATTCTTCACCGTCTTTAACGACCAATCGTTCCATCTGGGCGCACGCGTGGTAGACTTCGGCAAAACGAATGCCATGGCCCTCAAGGTTCGGTTGATCGTGGGCAGGCGCAAAGAAAAGAGGACCGCAATCGAGCCGATCCACGCGAAAACGCCAATCACGAATTCGGACCGTTTGGCGGCATTGACTCCGGTTTTGAAGCACGAATGGACTATTGACCTGGCGCCTGGCGAAGAAGGAAAGGTGGACACCGCCTGGCAACGGGATGATTGGCCGGTAGATGGCTTTGTCGTAGTCACCGAGTTGATCAACGGCAACAAGGTGATAGACCGGCTCGAGCACGAGCTCCACGTCTGGCTTCCACCCTCGCAACCGAATTTTATCGAGGCGCGCGAGGGCGGTTTCTGGCTCGATGGCAAGCCATGGAAGGCCCATGGCGTGAATTACATGCCTTCCTCGGGCATCGGCATGGCCGGGGATTACTTCGAGTATTGGCTGGGCCGCGGCGCTTATGACCCGGCGATTATCGAGCGGGACCTGCGCCGCATCAAAGCGATGAACATGAACGCGGTCAGCGTGTTTGTCGATTACCGTTCGTTGTCCGCTCAGCACTTGCTCGATTTTCTTCGCCAATGCCGCGACCTCGGCCTCCGCGTCAACCAATCGCTCCGACCGGGAACTCCATTGGATTTTCCTTGGGACAAAATCCGCGCCTTGATCGAGCATTATCGGCTGGCGCAAAACGATACGGTATTCGCCTATGACTTGGCCTGGGAACCCAGCCACTACGATCACCGCCACCAACTGTCCTACGAGCCGGCGTGGAATGCCTGGATCATCAAACGCTACGGCGCCATTGCCGCGGCCGAGAATGCTTGGGGAATCGCCGCCCCACCCTCCGAGCAACCATCGCCCTCGCAATCCGTTGGAATTCCCCAGGCCACGCAGTTGACGCATGATGGGCCTTGGCGCAAAATGGTGGCTGATTACCGCAGTTTTCTCGATGATCTCCTGCGCGAGAAATACGCCGCAGCCCGCCGCCTGGTGCGGTCGGTCGATCCCCATCACCCGGTCAGTTTCCGCATGCAATTCGCCGGGGACCCTACCTTCAACTCGGAAGGGCTGTTTCCCTACGATTTCCACGGGCTGGCGAATGCGGTTGACATCTGGGAACCAGAGGCCTACGGACGTATCGGTGACTGGAACCAGGTCAAGCCGGGCCGGTTCACCGCCGCTTACGCCCGGTTGTGCGATCCCGCCAAACCCGTTCTCTGGGCGGAGATGGGCTACACCGTGTGGGACACGAACCGCCAGGAACCGGACCCGGCCAAGCTTGATTTCGAGGCCCGTTATTACCGTGACTTCTACCGCATGCTGCGTGATTCAGGCGCCGATGGTGTCTTTTTCTGGTGGTACCCGGGCGGGTTTCGCCTCAATGAAAACAGCGATTTCGGCATCATCAATCCCGACGGCACCGATCGCCCGGTCACGCGCGTGATTCGCGAAGAAGGCCCACTCTTCCTGACCGCGCCTAAACCCCCGCAGCCAACCCGGTGGATCGAGGTGGACCGCGATCGCGATGCCCGCGGCCTGTTTGGCATCTATCAGGCCGTCAAGGATGACTATTGGAAAGCGATCGAAAACGGAGAAAATCCGGGGCTCAAATGGCGCCAACCGCCTGGTGCTCGAAAGTAATTGGCCGAGCGATAATTGCGTCGGAGCACACGCGCGTGTCGGGGAGAGCGTGAAGAGCGTTAGAGCGTGAAGCGTGGAGCGTAAGAGCGTGGAGTGCGCCGGCAGAGCGAAGCGTCGACGCCGCTTTTTCCCAACCCAAAGCCGTGTCACACTCGGATATTGGAAGTTCGATGTTGGATGTTCATTGCATGAGAGCGTGGAGCGGCGCCCTGCCTTACTTTGTCTCCCACTTTGTCACTCAGACTTGGCAGAAAACTGGCGACAAAGTGATGGATAAAGTTGGAGCGTGATCATGGGAGGAGCGCGGAAGCCTTCATCCACGCTCCAATGCCCTCCATATCCACGCTCCTCACGCTCCTCACGCTCCTGACGCTCTTCACGCTCCTACCATGGGGCTTTTAAGGAGACCCCGAACATCAACCGCTTCCATTCCGGCGGCGCGGATGGCCTGCATCCCAAAATCGGTATCCTCGTAAGCGCGGCAGTTTTCCGGAGACACCCCGATGCGCCGCGCCGCCTCGAGAAACAGGTCCGGAGCCGGTTTCTGCCGGGCGACAGCTTCGCTGGTTACCACGGACTTGAACCAATCCCGAATGCCCAGATGACACAGAACGGACTCGGTCGATCGCACGGTTCCGCCGGAGGCAACGGCTAACGGGATTTTGCCCAGGT
Source organism: Candidatus Omnitrophota bacterium (assembly GCA_023473405.1). GTDB lineage: Bacteria > Verrucomicrobiota > Verrucomicrobiia > Limisphaerales > UBA1319 > JAMCZD01. Next base: position 779 of record JAMCZD010000004.1, on the reverse strand, counting down.
GCTCGAACGCGATATCGACAATGGGCTGGATGGGTTTCACCTGGGGCAGCATGGCCATGTATTCTTGTTCTTTTTCGCGGGCAACGGCGGCAATATCCAATTTGAGGCCCTGTTCACGAACAAGCACCGCCAGGACATCGGGCGAAGGGATGCCACCGAGCAAGTAGAATCGTTCCTGGGAAAAGCCAAAACGATGGCGGCGCGATATGGTCTGCCAGGCGCGCCAGTGCAATGGCATGGTATCAGCCAGGGTGCCGTCGCAATCGAAGATGAGCGCTCCCGGGGTCACCCTGCTGAAACCTCTTTCGACGAGGCCTCCTGAGCGGTCAATGTTGCTAAGCGCTGATCGAGGTTATGGGCTATCAGGGCGTCGATGATGCCATCCAAATCGCCATCGAGAAAGGCGGACAAGTTGTAGAGAGTGAGGTCGATCCGATGATCGCTGACCCGGTTTTGAGGAAAGTTGTAGGTCCGAATCCGTTCATTGCGCTCGCCGGTGCCGACCTGGGCCTTGCGTTGGGCGGCGTATTTGGCATTTTCCTCCGCCATCCGCTTTTCGAGCAACCTCGAACGCAGGACGGTCAGGGCGCGGGCCTTGTTTTTCTGTTGGGACCGCTGGTCGGCGCAACGAACGATCATGCCGGTTGGCTTGTGCAAAACCTGGACGGCCGAGTCCGTCGTATTGACGCCTTGGCCGCCGGGACCGGAGGCGCGGCACACGGTGATTTCCAATTCATCGGGCCTGATCTCGATATCGACCTCCTGGGCTTCAGGCAGAA
>JAMCZD010000485.1 GCA_023473405.1 Candidatus Omnitrophota bacterium | reverse complement strand
GCATCACGATCTTCCTGGCAGTGATTATCGCCTGGGCATTGCAGATGCCGGACGAGCTTATTATTCCGTTCGGAGCTGTATGGGGTGCCTGGGCGATGCCGTTTGTAGGGGAGAGGCTTGTGGACTGGTCAAGATCTTCGATCGACGGTGAGGAGATTGGGAAATGATGGTAACACATGGCGGCATGGGGCGCGCCCTGCCATTCGGGGCTGCCATGATGTGCCTTGGCGCTTTCGCGCAGGCGGAAACCCTGTGTTTTCCGCTGACGCGGGTTCCATCGCGGAGTCTGACCCTGCAGGTGGCCGAAAAAGGTTGCGACTATGTGTTTATGGAGTCGGGTTTGTGGCTGGGGCACGATGGGCGATTTTCTTCGCTGCTGGAAAAAGGCTGGAGAGTCGTTCGCCTTTCCTCCTCTGAAAAGTCGAAACCGGTGTATGTCCTGTCGAAGGGGAAGTCGGTTTCCAATTCATCGACATTAGCCGCCGATCATGCGACGAACTCAAGCCATGGCGTTTTTCTGTTCGCGGGGGCGCCGGCATTGAAAGTGGTCGTGCCGGACGTAAGCACGCCCGGGGTAGCGAGTGAAGAGGCATGGCTGGCGGGGGACGCGATTTCACACCTTGCCGGACCGTGGGTGGCCTATGCGTCGTTTCCCCTGCCGGCCGACAACCCAGGCTGGGTTTCTTGGACGGGCAGGAGGATCGGTGACTACTACGTCAATGTCGCGGAGAAGGCCTTCGGCCGTTTTGAAGAAATGGCATGGCTGATTTACTGAATCATGCGTTTACGGAAGTAAGGAAAAGCGTAAATGCATAAGCAAGCAAACCAGCAAAACCATAAACCATTATCTGGTGTTCTGAGTTTCCTGTTTGCGCCAGAGCGCACCAGCCTTTCTCATGGCGTCCTCCATTGCGGCATCGCCTGTTGACCATGCGGTTTTGACCATCTGCGTGAAAGCGACCGGCTGATATTGAACACTCCGTCCACCGCTTCCGTGAGCGGGGGTGACGCGAATGACCCAGCGCAAAACATCGGAAACGATTTCACGGGCAACTTCTTCGGTTTCTTTTCCCTTGATCTTCCTGACCAAGCGATCCAGCCCGGAAGGGATGCTTTTCCCATGAAAAGTGGCGATAACGGTTTTGCCGGAACTAGCGGCGTCGATGACGATGCCGGCGTCTTCCTCCTGGAGGATCTCGCCGAAGAACAGCAGGTCGTGGGACATGGTCAGGACGCTGCGCTCGAATACCTCTCGAGGATTGCGATTGCTAATATCCAGCTGCAGGCACAGCGAACCGTTGTCGATGAAGTCTGGCATGCGGTAATCCTGGTTGCGTTCCAAGGTGATGGCGGTGATCGGGACGCGTTGCATCCATTCGTGGATGAGCGAGGCCGCCAAGGTGGTTTTCCCGGAGTTGGGCTCGCCAATGATCAGGATGACGCCACCGTTTACAGGTGTCGGGCTTTTTTCCCCATTGTTGAGATTGGCGTAGAGAATCTCCTTCAGGAAAAAATCGGTGTAATCCTTGAGAAGGCTCTTGAGCGGCCACAGCGTGGGGCGCTCTTTTCTGATGCACAGGATGCGCTGGTCAAGCGTCTGCTCCGCGGTTACGCGGAACCGGTACCCGCCGAGCGATTTGGGGGCGTCCACCACGAATACCCTCGAGGAATCGTGGAGCATATGTCCGTGATATTCGACCCCGATGATTCTCGCCATCTCGCCGATGCCCGGAAAGCGGCCTTCGAGTTGATCCACCGGGCCGGCAACACGCTCCTTGTTGGAAAACACGATCACGACGAAAGCCTTGCCATATGCCTGGTCGATGGCCGTTCTCATTTCTTCGGAAGCCTTTTGCAGTTGCTGGCCATCGGCTTCCAGTTTGTTGGGCAGTGTCGGTACGCTGGTTTGAGTTAGCCGCAGCATCAGCTGCACATCGTCCACGCCGTGTAGCCAGTCGTTTTGCGTTGAATTCATGCTGTTATTCCTTATTGAATGTAGCGATCATGTGAGTATGTTCAACCCTCTGCATAGCTGATTTTTTTTCGGAATAATACTCTCACGTCTATTTGTGACGCAGAGGGTTGAAACAACTTATGGAGGTTCCAATGAAAAGCAGTCGTTCGTATCGCAAGCAAGGGGGCTTTCTGTCCTATGAACTGGTGATTGTCATCGTTGTGATCGGCATTCTGGCGGTAATCGCCCTGAACGGAAGTGGATTCCTGATGGGCGGCGCCAAGTCTACCGGTGTCAAGGACCGGGTGAACAACATCTACAGCCTGGCCAATGTCTACCGCAGCAACAATGCCGGTTCCTATACCGGGATCAGCATGGCGGTTCTCCAGGGGAACGCCTATGGCGGCACATCGCTTTCCTCCACCAACACCTATGGCGGCACCACGACGGTCACCGGCGCCGGCGCAACACTGACGATTACCGAACCGACTCTCAGCAACGACTGCGAAAAGGTGATGGAATCGCTCAACGGTTCCGGCACGGGTTGGGCATCCACCTGCGCAGGCGGAACGCTGACGGCGGCCATTACCGGGTAATCCGGTATGCGCAAGCAGGGTGGTTTTCTTACCGTCGGGCTGGTTATGGTCATTATCGCGGGAGGAATTATCTCGACCGGTTTGATCCGTATCGGGCTGCAGGAGAAAAGGGGGGTGGAGATCGCCTCCCTTCGTGGTTATGCAGACAGACTGATCGGTACTGTCCGTCCTGTCTTCGGTTCTGGCGTGGCGTCGACGACGATTGCCCGCCGCCAGGCAAAATTGACGGCGAGCGGTTTTCTGGCGAGCGACCAGGTTTTTCTCCGGAGCACGGTCGGGCCGCCGATGACGGCTGACGTGGTCCGCAGCGGTTCCGTGGTCGGCACCCTGACGGACAACTATACGGCGTTGGGGCCGGGATATCAGCCAACAGGCGCGACAGATGGAGGCTTGGGGTATGCCGGGGGAATTTTCGGCATCCAGGCTGTCTCGGCGGCTTGGACTGCCTCAATGTCCGCTGCTACGCCGATCGCAGCTCACGCATCCCAAGCAAACAACTGGTATTCCGGCGTCGTGGTGGACTGGTCTCCGATCGGGCAACTCGAGACGCCGGTCAATGCCTGGAGCGCTGCACATGTCAAGCAACTGTGCGTGTTGTATGTCGGGTATGGCGCCAATGCCAGCGATGTCCAGGCGGCCGCCTGGCGATCTCATGGCACCCCCGTCTGGAAAATTCCCAATGCATCCGTGGCGGCTTCTGAACAAAAACCGGAAGGGTTTACCTTGAGGTATTTGTCCAGTACGGCACCCCCTGTCGGCGGCGCGACGCCGGCGATTCAATATTGCAGGTGAGGCAATGAGAGAAATCAATCTGAAGCGCAAGCAAGGCGGCTTTTTTATCGAGGCGGGTATGTTGATAGCCTTGGTCGTGATCGGGCTCGTGATGGCGGATCACTGGCGCCAAAAAACCGAGGAAATCCGGCAAACTCGGGCGGACGGATTGGTGAAGGTCTTTGCCAATGCCCAGAACATGGTTCAGAAGTATCAGCAGCTGAATGCCGGTGCCGTGCCGGCAAGCACGGCCGTCATGGTTGCGGCGCTTTCT
>JAMCZD010000470.1 GCA_023473405.1 Candidatus Omnitrophota bacterium | reverse complement strand
GTACTCGAGGCGTCAACCCGTTTGAATTCGCCGGTTATTCTGATGTGTGGTCCGGGAGAATTTCCGTTGCTGCCGCCGGCGGTTATGGGGGCGATTGCGCGTGCCCTGGCCAAACCCTTCTCCATTCCCGCAGCGCTGCACCTCGACCATGGAGATTCACTCCCGCAAGTCCAGGAATGTCTGTCCGCCGGCTTTAGCTCGGTGATGCTTGATTTCTCGACCCGGCCTTTCAATGAAAATGCGGAGGCCTTGCGGCATGTAGTGAGCATGGCGCGTCCGCATGGTGCAACCGTTGAAGGCGAGATAGGATCGGTGGGCAAGGTTGACCAGACCAGCATCGAGGGCGGCGGTGCTTCGACTTTGACGGACCCGGAGGAGGCAAAGGCGTATGTCGAGGCTACGGGAGTGGATGCGCTCGCGGTATCGATCGGCAACGCTCATGGCTTGTATACCAGGCTGCCACAATTTGATTTCGCCCGCTTGAAGGCGATTCGGGACCGGGTGAATGTCCCGCTGGTGTTGCACGGCGGATCAGGCACGCCGGACGACGATTTGAATAAGGCCATTGCCCTGGGCATGGCCAAGGTCAATGTCGCCAGCGAACTCATCCACACCTTTCGCGAGTCACTCCAACGCCAATGGAACGTCGGCGAAAACAAATGGACGCCGGGCGCCCTGGCTGTAGCCAAGCAAACCATGGCACCGGTATTGGAGAAATGGATTCGACGGCTCGGCGCCGCCGGCATGGCGTGAAACCGATGGGCGCACCGCGGGATCACGGTTGCGTGAAAAAGGTTCATTGTCTCGGTGTCTTGGTGGTGGACGCGCTAAGCGGTCCGCTGTCCGAATATCCAGTGCCGCGCATCAAGACGCAGGTGGTTACCGAGTCGGTGCGGTTCATGCCCGGGGGCGGCGCTGCCAACAGCGGATCGGCCCTTGCCCAGATGGGCATGCGCGTATCGGTTTTTTCCAAGGTCGGCCAGGATTCGAACGGCGCTTTTCTTGTGCGCGAACTGGAGCGGGTTGGCGTTGATACTTCCCCTATTGTCGTGTCCAACAGCGACAGCACGCCGTTCACCTTCGTCGGGATTCATCCGGACGGCAACCGCACCTTTATCCATACGCCGGGGGCGAACCTGACCTTTTGTCCGGGCGACCTGGATGAGAAGGCCTTGCTGGCGGCGGATTACCTTTTCTACCAGGACTTCTGGGTAAAGCCGCGTCTGGATGGAAAACCTGCGGCGCAAATCCTGGCGAAGGCCAAACAACAGGGTGTGGTTACAATGCTCGACGAGTGTTGGGGCCTGGGACCCGATCGGCGGACCCTGGAGGAAGTCCTGTCCCACGTGGACTATTTTTTCCCAAGCTTCGACGATCTGCTGGCCATTTACCCGGGTCTGAGCCCCGCGGCCATGGTCGGCTTGCTTCACGACAAGGGCGTTTCCAGGGTGTATCTAAAGATGGGCCATCAAGGCTGCCTGGTTTCCTGCGGAAATAAGACCTGGACAATTCCATCGAGGACGAAACAGGTCGTGGACACCACCGGGGCGGGTGACTGCTTCGACGCAGGCGTTATCGCAGGGCTCATCCACGGCCTTTCGGAGCCCGAATCGGCAATCATTGGGAGCGAAGCGGCCGCGGCGTGCATCGCGCACGTTGGCGGCGCGGTGGACATACCCTCGTTTGAAGCTCTGCTGGAAAAGGGCAAATGAAGAATCACTGTTCGCGATCACTTTCCCGATTTTCTTGGAGATAAACTATTAGATTGCGCCGGCGTGAGAGTGCAGAGGCGCCTTGATGCGGTCAAGGAAACTGCGATGACTCGCGTAGGCCAAATCGCCAGTCTTCTTGTCCACTGCAAGTGACTAACCGGTCAAGGACGATTGGTCTACGCTCAGGGGCTGGATGCACCCTGGCGGACGAGGAATCACCAGCCCTTGGTTCGATATGTTTCAAAGTCCTTATTCCTCGCCGGACTCAGAATCCTCGGACGGTTGTTGTTCGGGCGCATCCCGTTTTTTGCCGCCGTTCGATTTTTTGGGTTCGTTCCATTTTTCGCGCCCATTCCACTCTTCGCGGCCGCTCCATCCATGCTCCATTTCCCGCATCTCATGCATCTTTTGCATATGTGTAATCATACTTTCCTGCATCGCGGCAAAGTGGTTGAGCACCCGCTCGTGCTCCTTGACCAGTTCATTGACGACGTCAGCCATGGCATCTACTTTGGCCTCGCCCTGGGCCTCGTTCATGCGGTCAACCAAGTCGTCCAACCTGTCTTCCATGGCCCTCAAACGCCTGAGCATTCTTTTATGATCAGCCATCATCTCCTGAACGTTTCTCTTCATCTCCTGCTCGCGGGGCATGGACCATTGCCTTTGCGGCGCCATCCCCGGCCCGCCGCCCATCATGCCCTGGCGGCCCATCATGCCTCCACCGCCCATCATGCCCTGGCGGCCCATCATGGGTGCGCCTTCTCTCGGACCGGAGGCTGGCCGCCAACCGGCCCATGCGGGATACCCCTGGTCATTGCGGAGGCGGAGAATTTCGTCTCCCTTGGTTACCACGGCGGCAACGATAGCGGGCTGGCCTTGATAAGTGACGCACGAGCCTTTGATTGCGACCTCATCACCGGGCTTGATCCGCGTTTCCTGGTGGTCAATAAACCAAGCCGGCCCCAGGAAGACAGGGAGAGTTTCTTTTGAAGTCTTGACCAGGAGATGAATTCCGAAGCCCATGCCGCTTTTTGAGGTTACTCGTTCCACCTTCACAACTTCGCCTTTAACGGTTTCCACGGTTTGAGGATTATATATCCTGCCAAGCATGGGTTCGGGTCTGCTGTCATCCGTTTGAGGATCGCTTTGCGCGATGGCGGCGGGCAAGGCAACGAATCCGGCCATGGCCGCCGTCGCGAGAACGTTTGCAATACTTTTCATGTTAGGTTCCTTTCCATTTCCATTAACCGATCATTTTCAGTTTTGTAATCCGCCGATTCAAGGGGCGCCGGTGAAGGCAGCCCTTCTGGTTAGTCCAAATCATAGCGATGATACCACCGGAGGTGATAATGCCAATACGGGTAAGGCCAGCCCCAGCCATAGCCCCAACCCCAGTCTCCATCCCACCCCATATCCCAGTCCCAATCCCACCCCGGCGGCGGATAGTAGTAGTAATATGGGATTACACGCTGGGACCAGAGCGTTATTTCGAGGATTTGGAGTTTTGGATAGCCATACTCAACCTTGTCTATCGGCTCGACTTTCACACCACTGATCCGCCCGGCAACCGTGATCAAACGTCCGGGCCGGTACAGTTGGGGATCGAGAAAGCCGCTGCTCCGGGCAATGAATCGCCCTTTGGACCCCCTGCGCGGAACGGGTTGCTCGTAGCGATTCAAAGGGGTTTCCAAGGCGTAAATGGCTCCGCCGTTTGTCTCGTTAACGGTCTTGATGATCCTGCCTCCCCAGATTACCACTGTCCCCTGGTATGCTTTCGGATTCACGATGACCTGGCTTAGTGTTATATCCTTGGCCTCCTTCCGGACTGCTTTGGAAATAGGATAGCTCATGCAACCCGAAATAATCGGCAGGATCACACCGGCCATCAGTACTTGAATTCCCACATGCTTTTTCATTTTCCTGTTTCTCCTCAAACGCGTTGCCGCGTATATTCATCCGCCAAGACGAGGCGCCAGGCGCAAGAACAGGCGCCCGCCTCGAGCAGTTTACGAAGAATGGAGGCAAGCCTCCGGTTGAAGGATTTTTCTTCCGAGCCATCGGTGGAAAAAAGAGGTCGATCCCTTGGCGGACGTGAATCTATCGCCATCATCGTTAACATAAACCTACAGCGCATTCCCAAAACCTCTGGCGCGTAATGTAACACTAAATCCGCATTTCGCAAACAGCCCGCGCACCGTCATGGCAGTTGTGCATGACCATGATTGGCGAGGTGGGACTTGGCAAAACGGAAGAATTGGGACATGTTGACAGAGGTTATGCATTACATTCCAATTGGATGGCCATTTTTCCTGGCGTTTTGGTTGTTTATTGCCGTCTTGGTCACGTTAATTGAGATCGGCATTCTCGAATATGCGTTTGAAAGCATGGGGATCAACCGGCGTTACATGTTTTTGCTGCTGGTTTTTTGCCTGCTCGGCAGTTACATCAACATACCTGTGGCGGAACTGCAGGTTCAACAGGTCCATTCGGGCGAGATCGTGACTTACTTCGGCATGCAATACGTTGTGCCAATGGTAGTCAACCGTCCGGAAACGATTATCGCCGTGAACATTGGCGGGGCGGTGATACCGTTTGTTCTTTCCATTTACCTCATCGCCAAGCACGGGCAATACCTCAAAAGCTTTATCGCGATTGGCATTGTCACCATAGTCGTTCACCTGCTGGCCCGGCCAGTGCCGGGTGTGGGGATTGCGGTGCCTACATTTGCCCCGCCGATAATCACAGCCCTGGTGGTAGTAATGCTCTGCCGGAGGCGCGCCGCGCCGCTGGCCTACATTGCGGGCAGCCTGGGAACCCTGATCGGCGCGGACCTGTTGAACCTGGACAAGGTTCGAAACCTCGGCGCACCGGTGGCATCGATAGGTGGGGCGGGGAAATTCGACGGCATTTTTCTCACGGGAATCCTGGCTGTTCTGCTGGCAAGCCTTCTCAGTGGACCGTCAGTCGAATCGAAGGTGGAACAATAAGAGTTGTTCTATACCTCGATTCGATCACTCATTGATCCCCCAATGCGATGGCGGGGGCTGCTTGAATTCCGCTTGGACAGGAGATTGCGGCAAGGAACCTTGCGTCGTCAATGTGGCGCTTACCGAGAGCGGCGAACCGCTGGTGGTCGACCCGATGTTTCCCAGGAAAAAGGCCATGCCCGCCTGCACCGCGAAGTTGCGCAGATAGGATTCCAAACGGGGAGCGGGTGAGAACACCCCACCCGCGTTTTCCATGAGAACTACCAGGGCGGACTCCCGCCCTTTCTTCCGGAGCGCACACTGCTCGAGCCAGGACCTGATTGGGTGCGACAACTCCCTGGCACCGGCCACTGCCAAAACGATCACTTCCGATTCGACGGCAGCCTGGCTGGCTTCTTCGGCAACCTTAACCTCAGCCAGTTGTTCGGCCGAGCACCATTGAACCCGGACCTCGACCAACCCTTTCAAGCGTTGGACCAGGCGATGGTAAACCTGCCTCGCCTCATACTGGCCCAATTCGCTATCGTAAACCACAAGGGCGGAAATGCGCGCAGTCGGTTCGCCCGAGTACGGCGGCTGGTGAGGCTCGGCCAGCCCATAAATCCCATTGAACCCCAACCCAGGCTCGGGGCCAACACATACCCACTGGAGTTCATTCAATTCGCTGTTCATGACGGCAGGTTATGGCCGATCCCGCGAGGTTACAATAGGCGTAAAACTGAATTCGATATGGGAATATGGATTAGTAACCATAGGCATTTCGCCTACTCCAAGGCCAGTCCTGGGAGTATGGAAAGCGCCGCCGCATTGGAGATTTCACCGGTCACGACGTTGGGCCGCCTTCGTAAAGCATATCGGCCACCGTGCCGCCTGCCTTGATAAACGGCAGAACGTGCTCGGTATAAGGAGTAAGCACATCGAGCAGGTAAGGCTCCTTTGCCTCGAGCATCCGTTTCAATGCCCCCGGCAAATCACGCTGATAAATGACCCGTTCACTGGCCACGCCAAACCCTTTTGCCACGGCGACAAAGTCCGGGTAGACTTGGTTTTTATGTTCCGGATCGCCCAGGTAAGTGTGGCCGCGGTTGCCGTTGTAAAAGCGATCCTCCCATTGCATCACCATGCCCAAATGTTGGTTGTTCAATATAATCGCCTTGACGGCGATCTTCTCGATATGCGCCGTAGCCAGCTCCTGGATGTTCATCAGGAACGAACCGTCGCCGTCAATGTCGATGACCTGCTTGTCCGGGAAAGCCACCTTGGCGCCCAGGGCCGCCGGATAACCGAATCCCATCGAGCCCAGCCCGGCGCTGGTTAAAAACTGGCGAGGTGAATTAAAATAATAATATTGCGCCGCCCACATCTGGTGCTGTCCCACGCCGGTGCTCACGATGGCGTCACCCCCGGTGAGTTCATACACGAGTTCGATCACCCTTTGGGGCATGATCACCTGGCTGGCATCGCCTTGCATCAGCTCCCGCACGTGCTTGGACTTCAAGACTTCGTCGGTTACACGGTACCGAAGCGGGGCTTTCGCCTTCCAGTCCGCTATCTTTTGGTGCCAGGACGTGAATTTCCGGGCGATCGGACGGGCCTCAATCAGGCGATTCAACTGTTCGAGGGCGTACCGGACGTCACTCACCACGGGCAGGTGCGCCGGCTTGTTCTTGTTGATCTCGGATGGATCAATGTCCACATGAACAATGGTGCCGTGCTCGCAGAACTTTTTGACGTTGCCGGTTACCCTATCATCGAATCGCACGCCAAAGGCCAACAACAGATCGGCCTCGCTCACCGCCCAATTGGAGTAGGGCGTGCCGTGCATTCCCAGCCACTTGAGGGCTAACGGGTGCGTCTCGGGAAAGGCGCCGCAACCCATCAGCGTTGTGGCCACCGGGATTTGTGTGGCTTGAACGAAGCGAAACAGCTCCTTGTGGGCATTGCCGCTGATGATGCCTCCGCCCACGTAAAGCACCGGACGTTCTGATTTTTCAATCAGCCCGATAATCTCGTTTATGGCAATGTCGCTGGCCTTCACTTGCGGATGATATCCGCGTAAATTGATCTCCTTGGGAAAAACCGGATGAACGCGCTGTTGCTGGATGTTCTTGGGCATGTCAATAAGCACGGGGCCCGGACGGCCGGACTGCGCCAGATAAAATGCTTCCTTGACAATGCGCGGCAGCTCACTCACGGACGTGGCGAGATAGCTGTGCTTCACCACCGGCAGGGTCATCCCAAAAATGTCGGTTTCCTGGAATGCCCCCTTGCCAATCATTGTCTGGACTACCTGGCCGGTAATCGCCACCAACGGGATGGAATCCATATAGGCGTCGGCAATCCCCGTGACCAGGTTGGTCGCGCCGGGACCGCTCGTCGCCATGCACACCCCCACCTTGCCCGTCGCCCGCGCATAACCTTCGGCCGCAAATACCCCGCCCTGCTCGTGACGCGGCAATACCGTCCGCAATTTCTTCGACCTGGTCAGCGCCTGGTGTATTTCCATGCTGGCGCCGCCCGGGTAGGCAAAAATCGTGTCGACGCCTTCCCGCTCCAGACAGGCCACAAGGATTTCACTTCCCAACATGGGCCCTTTCACCTCCATCGTCTCGGGACCATCGCCCCTTTTTTGCTCGGTTGTCTCTATCGTTTTGCTCATTGTTTTTTGGATTTTTGGCTGGGGTCGAAGGAATAAAAAACCCACGACCGTTTCCAGCCGTGGGTTCTTGTCAAAATCAGGTTCCTCAGCGACAAGCCCCCGCGGCGTCACCGCTAACGATGACAACCAGCAGATTCACTTGCCGCAAATTCAACTTCACACACCCAGATTATGGATTCAGCTTTCAGCCGTCAAGCGCCAATTTTGACTTTTCGAGTGCGGTGTCAAACCCTCCTCGCTACCCAGGCCATTTTCAAGCCAACCGGGGCACCAACGGAAGACGTTCCCGGTCAGGCTGGCAATGAAGATTTCCCGGTCCGGCGTAACGTGAATCCAATGCCCGGGGCTTTCCATGGACCCAAGAATTCTGCCGCTGGCAATGTCGATACGCATGATGCGCCCCGCCAGGGTATCATAAGTGATGTTTTCGATGTTGTTACGATGAGTAATGATCCACAACTCGTCGCCCGGGGTGATGCAAAGACCCTGGGTCGCCCCCAGATGGTTCCATTGGTCGAGGAATTGGCCGCCGGCGTCGAAGATTTGAATTCGGTTGTTTTCGCGATCGCTGACAAAGACAGTCCCTCGGGAATCAACCGCTATCGAATGGGGCGTGTCAAATTGTCCGGGACCGGTTCCATGACTCCCCCAGTCCATGAGGTATTTGCCCTCGCGGGAGAACTTCGCCACTCGGGCGTTTCCATAACCGTCGGAGACGTAAAAATCGCCCGAAGGCGCAAATGCAATATCGGTCGGCCGATAGAAAGTCTCCGAATCGGCGCCGGGTTGTTTCTTTTTCCCGAGGGCGAGCAACAACCGACCATCGCCGGTGAACTGCATGACCTGGTGGTCGCCGTTATCGGTGATCCAAACGTTGCCGTTCGGATCAATTCGCAATCCGTGCGGATTTCCAAATTCGCCCTTGCCCCAGGAACGAAGATATTTTCCTTGCCGGTCAAACACGATGATCGGGTCCGCCTGCTTGCCGCGCTGGAAAACGTAAACCTCGCCTTTGGGACAAACGGCGACGGCCGACACCCGTCCGAGCTTCCATCCCTTGGGCATGGTGTCGTACGGTTCTTCGCCAAATCGTATATTCACCCGAAACCTTAATAACCCGCCTTCGTGCGGGAACCACCCCTGCCCTCGGCCGCCAAGCCGCCCTGAAGGCGACGAAGGCGAAGGAACAGTCATGGTTTGCGGACGGTCCTGATCTTTCCGGCTGATTGTCATAATGCCGCAAGGCTAAGGCCAAGGCTCGCGTTTTACACGGATTTTATCCTCGGACAACTCCGCGGACGGCGGTTCGGACGGGAAAACAAGCCCGCTCTTCAACCGCCGGCCACGGGACCTTTCCTCGAGTGGAGTAACGGGATCGATGAACAACCACGAAAAGGCGCCAACAGCATAAACAGCGGCAGCCACCAGCAAGGCCAAAATCCAACTCTCCGGCGACGGCGTCGCATCCACCGCCTTCTTGCCACTCTCCAAAATATAACCAACCACCACCGGCCCAACCGCGCCGCCGAGATTGCCCATCATGTTCATGCTGCCCGAGAGCGCCCCGGCATGGCTCCCGCCGACGTCCATGCACGCCCCCCAACCGCTGGCCATTGCAAGATCATTGGCCATGCTCGCCAATCCCAAGGCAATAACCGCATATAACGGACTCTCCATCCGCGTCGAAATGAACAGCATCACCGCGGCTCCGGCCAGGCCCGCAAAAGCGACCCCGCGACGCGACTGCGCCACGTTGCCGGTGACATCGGACAGCAATTGCGTCAGCCAGCCGCCAATAAAACATCCTATCCCGCCGAAAAATAACGGCAAACCCGCAAGTATCGCCCCCTCGGCCAAGGCCATCCCTCGCGCCTCCCGGAGATAGGTAGGCAGCCAGGTGATGTAAAAATACCAGCCATAAGACATGCAGAAATACTGGAGCCAAAGCAGCCATACGGTGCCGCTGCCCAGCAAGGCCGCCCAAGGCATTCCAGCGTGACCCGGGGCATTCTTGTCCGCTCCATCGAGCATGGCCAATTCGGCGGCGTTTACAGAGCGATGTTCTTTTGGGCTATCACGAAACCAATGGAAAAACCAAATCGCCCACATGATCCCAGCCAATCCAAACACCCCAAACGACCAGCGCCATCCGATCAGGCTCAGCGCCAGCGCCACTATCACCGGGGTAAATGCCCCGCCCCATCTCGCGCTCAGCCAAAGGATGCCCTGCGCCCGCACCCGCTCCGCCGACGGCAGCCATATGGTGAATATTTTGGTCAGGTTGGGGAAACACCCGGCTTCACCTGCCCCGAATAGAAAACGACAGACGATCATCGAACCCAGGCTCCACATCCAACCGGTTGCGGCGGTGAAAAAGGACCACAATATCACTACCTTCATCAGTATGCTTCGTGGCCCAAAACGGTCGCCCATCCAACCACTGGGTATCTCGAACAGGGCATATGCCAAGGTAAACGAGGAAAATACCCAGCCCATCTCCTTTGGACCAAAACCAAGCGTGCTCCGGATGGCGGGAGCAGCCTGCGAAATGCATACCCGGTCAATGTAAGTAATAACCGCCAGGGTAACCGCAAAGACAACAACCAGATGACGCGCCCGGGTCGGGTCCAAACCGCTGGAGAGCGGCGTTCCTTTGACACAAGGTTCCGGCTTTTTCAGGCGATTGTCCATACCATGGCTGATTGTTAAACCATGCTGGGATAATTCTTGTCTCAATGCAAGCCTCCCCTGCTCTAAGGCAGCGGACGTGAATGTCACGGGTAAAGTCCGGGACACGGCAAAATTGCTTGAATTCGGCTGTCATTCGGGGCATTGTTGCGCCTGTCACAATAAGCAACCTTTGCACATAACCGATCTCCAACCACTTATATCGCCAATGAAAACCCAAAAGGACAACCAAACCAACCTCATGGACCGCCGTTCCTTTTTCACACGCGCAACCGGCGCCGCCGCTTGCTTGGGTATCGCTCGTATCGCGAGGGCAATCGACCGGGACTGGTCGGGCATCAACCCGCTGCGCTACCCTGATCCCGACGTGGTCGTGCTCGATCCGCGCTTTGCCAAATACAAGATCGGCAACACGTTCATTCAGCGATTGTATACTGGTCTGTTGTGGTCCGAAGGCCCCGCCTGGAACGGTGTGGGCCGGTACCTGGTCTGGAGCGATATCCCCAATGACATACAGCTTCGCTGGTTGGAAGAGGATGGCCACGTAAGCGTCTTCCGGCATCCCTCCGGCAACAGCAACGGCAATACCTTCGATTTCCAGGGCCGCCAGATTTCCTGTGAGCATGGCAACAGGCGCGTCGTCCGTTACGAACCCAATGGGTCGGTCACGGTGCTGGCGGACCGTTGGGATGGGCAGCCCCTGAACGCGCCCAACGATGTGGTCGTGCATCCCAATGGCAGCATCTGGTTCACCGATCCCGGCTACGGCAGCCTGGCCGATTACGAAGGACACAAGGGCCCGCTCGAGATCAAGGAAGCTGTTTACCGCATTGACCCGCAGTCCGGCAAAATCGAGAAGGCAACCGACGAAATGTTCAAGCCTAACGGCCTCTGTTTCTCCCCCGATTACCAGAAGCTCTACGTGGCTGAAACGGGCGCAACCCATTACCCGCAAGCCCCAAAGAATATCGTGGTCTTCAACGTGATCGATGGCAGCAAACTCCGCAACGGACGCGAATTCGCCTCGATGAAAATGCGCCTGAAAAATGCCGACGTCGCCGGTCTCGCCGACGGTATCAGGGCCGATGTCGACGGCAATATTTGGGCCGCCTCCGGATGGGTCGGAGAAGGCTACGACGGCGTTCACATCTTTGCCCCGGACGGCCAAAGGATCGGACAAATCCTGCTGCCCGAGATTTGCTCGAACCTCTGCTTCGGCGGAAGCAAGCGCAACCGGTTGTTCATGACCGGCAGCCAATCCATATACGCAGTTTACGTCGAGACCAAGGGCGCCCACATCGCGTAAGACCCAACCTATGAGAACCATATCGACCATCATTCTCCTCGTGGTTTTCGGCCTTGCAGCCCAGGCGGCCAATTCACCCGCGCATCCGAACGTCATTGTCATCATGACCGATGATCAGGGCTCCGTAGACGCCGGATGCTACGGCGCCCGCGACCTTCGCACACCCAACCTCGATGCCCTGGCTGCCCGCGGTTTGCGATTCACCCAGTTCTACTCGGCGGCCCCAGTTTGCTCGCCCTCACGCGCCGGCCTGCTTACCGGGCGCTACCCGCTCCACTGTGGTCTGCCCACCAACGCCGCCTCGCAACGTGGCAAGCCGGGAGGTCTGCCTTCGGACGAAATCACCATGGCCGAGATGTTCAAGGCCGCCGGCTACGCCACTGCCCATGTCGGTAAATGGCACATCGGCTATACCCCGGACACCATGCCCAACGCGCAAGGATTCGATTTTTCGTTCGGGCACATGGGCGGTTGCATAGATAATTGGTCGCACTTCTTTTACTGGGAAGGACCGAATGTCCACGACCTCTACCGGAATGGGCACGAAGTCTACTACAACGGCCAGTTCTTCCCCGACCTCATGGTCCGCGAGGCATCACAGTTCATGGAACAACATCGGGACCAGCCGTTCTTCCTGTACTTCGCCATCAACAATCCCCATTATCCGTATCAGCCGGACGTGAAATGGCTGGATGCCTTCCGGGACCTGCCCTACCCGCGCAACCTCTACGCCGCCTTTGTGGCTACTTTGGACCAACGCATCGGAGCCCTCCTGCATAAACTCGACCAACTCGGCCTCCGCGATCGCACCATTATTGTTCTCCAATCGGACAACGGCCACTCGACCGAGGAACGCGCCCACTTCGGCGGCGGCAGTGCCGGACCGTATCGCGGCGCCAAATTCAGCCTTTTCGAAGGTGGTATTCGGTTGCCCGTTATAGTCTCCTGGCCGGGCAAAATCCCAGAAGGCCAGGTGCGGTCCCAGGTCACACACAGTTGCGATTGGCTGCCCACCCTTGCCGAGCTCTGCAATGTCAAGGTCCTGAACCCGCGCCTTGACGGCTTAAGCCTGGTGCCGGTGCTCATGTCCGCCGCGGCGCCCAGCCCCCACTCCGTCCTCCACTGGCAAGTCGGCGTGGGCCCACAAGCCCAATGGGCCGTTCGCGAAGGTGATTGGAAGCTGATCGGCAATGCCTGGGATACCTCGCAGAACAGCCAAGGCAGGGACCGCATCCCCCTTTTCCTCTCCAACCTCGCCCAAGACCCGGGCGAAAAAGCCAATTACGCCTCCGACCGCCCCGAAACCGTCGAGCGTTTGCGGAAGCTGCACGTGGATTGGACCCGGCAGGTTGCCGCCGAAAAGTCCGGGAGATGATGCGTGGCATCGAACGTCAACTCAATCGTGGTTCCGATTGGCTACGATCGGAACCGCGCTTGCGCCAGGAACCGGTCAAGGCCGGCTCCCGCCGATATCACGGCGGCGCGGCAGCGCCGCCCCACCAGCCATGATAGGGCCGAGCTGCCGCTCAGCCCATTATTCAGACCCGGCTCACCCTGGCTGTTACGGCGCCAACGAAGGCCCTGGCTTAAGCTTCAGCGTTTCGATCGCGTTGTGTCCCACGGGGAAACTCACGCCTTCTGAGCCGGCTGGTATCTCTTTTCCTCGTTCCTCGATGAAGCCGGTCTTTTGAGCCGCCGCAATTGGAAACGCGAAACGCAACCGGGCCTCGCTATCCTTCCCCTCGACCTCGTGGCAACGCACAACCACATCGTTGTCATCTTCGCATTTTTTGATAGTGCTGATGATCAAATTAGGCGGATCAATGGAGCAGAAGCTCATGATCTCCGGCAATACGCCGGTCCTATCACTCGATCGTGGTGTAATCGCTATCAGCGGATGATTGACCTGGCTGCCAAACCGATAGAATTGCGGTTCACGTGGCGAGTATGACGTTAGCGAGAATCGATAATGATGGCTGCCCGCTTGGGCGTATGCCTTGCCCATCCAGCGCGTCGCCAATAAAACCGGCTGCAACATCGGTTGCCGGGTCGGGTCCGTGGTCGGGTCCACAAAGCCGAACACCGATACACAGGAGCTGAGCGTGATGCCCAAGGTATCGTCGGACGCCGCGATCCAGTCCTGAATCATTCGCGGATCATTCTTGTCGCATCGCGCGTATCATGTCGCCAAACGGTCCCGGACCGTCGGAATACATGGCGAACACCTCGGCCCCGAGGAACTTGTCAGTGCTCAATATTTCGCGATTCAATTCCTTATCAAAAATCGATTCCACACCCCCGGGGCTTAATCGACACGGTAATATAGGCTCTCCAGCTCGGTATCTGCTGCCGGCGCGGAAACCGGCGCGTTCGAAAAAACCGCGTAATAAGTCTTGTAGCCGATGGGCGGCACATCGGTCGCGATAAAGGTAACGCTGGCGGCCGTTGCGGGCGCACCCGGATTCTCCTCCACCGGACAGACCTGAAAAGGGATTTCCCGCCCGTCCGGACCAACGATATGGAAACCGCTCCCACCTTTGTTGAGTTGGTTAATCGTGCAAGTGACTGGATCAGTCCGTTTCCAGGACAGAGGATTAAAGACCACGATTAGCTGTCCTGGTTTTTTCGTTTGCCTGACTTTCATTGCAATGGAGTTCAAGGCGCGATCGAGAAGCTTTTCACCCGTGTCCCGTGCATACTCGAGCTTTGCCTGGAAGTAGCTGTCATGCGGGTCCTGGTCTTTCGCGTCCCCGCCCCAGCCATGATCGGTATAAATTTGGGCCTGCCAGGCAGCGGAGAGTTCGTCCGCCGGATAGTAACGCATGTTGCCGGAAACCAATGCGTCGAGGGTGGAAAATTCCTCGGCCGCCGTGAGCAAGGCCACCGCCTCGCGTCTCGCCGTTATCGCCCAATGATGGCCGGGGCCCTGGTCGTAATACCAAGGGCACTGGCGTGAACCGGTGTAGGTCCTTAGCTTCACACCCGATCGCGCCACGTGGTCGAGAATCATGGTGAAGGTCGAGTATTGAATGGGTGGAAAGAGTATTTCCATGGCGGGCGAGAGGTTGGCCAGCCGTTTTACGGTTCGGTTTCGGGCAGCAATCACATCGTCGTGTAGGTGCGGTGATTGGTAATCGAACCAGTCCACAATGGCAAATTCTGGCGGGTATCCCTTTTCGGCATACGCCCGCCCCCACTCGACCAATTCGGGCGCGAGGTTGCTCGCCACATTCCAGAAGCAGGACGCCCGGGCGTAATTCTTCCAGATTCGAGTGTAGAAATTCTCGTAATCAAACGCCAGCACCGAGGACCCGTCCGGGCTTGCCATGTGAAAATAGCCCTCGTTGAAACCGCGCCAAAGCGTCATGTATTCGATGCCCGCTTCATGCAGGATTTGCGACATCTGCAAGGCGCGCTGCGGAACATCCGCATTCATTGCAATCCGCGTATCGCCTCCGGGAAATGTTTTCTTGAACCATTTCCGCCCCATAATGAGACCTGCTGGAATTTTGAGCTATTTATTCACCGCCCAAAGCAGCGGCAAGGGCAACCCGTGCAAATTCGCGGCAAAGGGAATGACCTCGTTGCCGGTGTAAATCACCACGCCACGAACCCATCGCTTGCCCGCCGCGCTCGCCATCGCCTGCAATCCTCGAATGTCATTGCGGCCCAAGGTCGCACCGGCTTTGATCTCGATCCCCACCAGCCGGCCTGCACTGTCTTCCATCACGATGTCCACTTCCCGCCCCGCCGCCGTGCGCCAAAAATAGAATTCCGGCTGGGTTTCGCTCCACGCCGATTGTTTGCGTAATTCCATCAGCACGAAGTTTTCGAGCACGCCACCGGCCAACGTTCCATCCAACTTTACCGCTCCACCGTCAGGCCCAACAAGTGGGCCAACAATCCGGTGTCGTTCAAATAGACCTTCGGCGTCTGGATGACGCGCTGGCCCAGGTTACTCGACCGGGTCCGCAGCAGTTCCACAAGAAAGGTCGCCTCCAACAAGGCGAAGTACCGCTTCAAAGTTGTTTGCGGCAATCCCAGCGTCCGTGACAGGTCGGCGAAATTCAACAAGCTGCCGGCACGAGTGGCCACCACGGACAACAGGCGGGGCACAGCCGTCACGTCCGCAATGTTGGTCAGGTCGCGGACATCGCGGTAAAGTATCGTTGTCAGGTAGGACTGAAACCACGCCTTGCGGCGTGCACCGGTAGCGCGGGCAATCGCCAGCGGATAACCACCGGTTAAAACTTTTCCAAACAGTTCATCGCGTTGGAGGCCATTGGCTTCCCCCGATGACCACGCGGGCCGCTTGGAAAACAGCGCATCCAAGAAACCTTCTTTGACGCCATTGATTTCCCCCTGTGAAAACGGCCAGAGGGTCAACAACTCCATGCGACCGGCCAACGACTCGGACAGTTTGGGCAGCAGCGACACATTCGCCGAGCCGGTGAGCAAAAAACGTCCCGCCTCCCGCTTCCGGTCAATGGCCATCTTGATGGCCGGGAAAAGTTCGGGCACATGCTGGACTTCATCCAGCGTCACAGGCGTGTTCAAACCGGCGATGAACCCGTTGGGATCTTGTTTGGCTGCCGCCAGGACGCCGGGATCATCAAAGGTCAGGTACTGACGGCCTTGTTTCACCAGTTCCGGCAGTTGCGCCAGGGTGCTTTTGCCGGTCTGCCGGGCGCCGTTGATTAGGACGGCGGGCGTATCACCCAAAGCCTGGAGTAGTCGTGCGGTAATGTGGCGATGAATCATAGCTCTATAATCCACCACATATCGGATGATAATCAACCATTATTTGGCTGGATCACACCGCCAGTCAGTGATGAGCCCCCCAAGAACCCGCTCCTCAACCGCAGAATCGGATTGGCCTGCCGTGTAAGGCCTTGCCTCGCTAGGGAAAAATTTCCGCAACCGCCTGTCGCACATCCTCCAGCCATTGTTTGCGCTGGTCGAGCGTGCTGAGAATGACCGGACTGAATATCCGCCGTTCCACCGGCACACCGCATAGTCCAAAAACACACCTCTTCCACCAGCCTTCGAGGGGATCGCCCAACATCGCCACCTCGTTTTCCTGCGGATTATTGGCCGTGGTGACGACCAATGCCCGTTTGGCCCTCAATAAGCCCACTGACCGGCTCCCCCCTTTTCCATCCTCCTCGAAATTATACGCCATCCCCGGACGCAATACCCGGTCCACCCAGCCTTTCAAAATAGCCGGCGGCATGCTCCACCAGTTCGGATGAATAATGATAATCCCATCCGCCGCCGCGATCTCGCCACAGTGCAAATCAAGGTCCGCCGGCAGGACCGCCTCCCTGGGTATCTCCCCGGTCACCAAGAGCGGATCGAATCGCTCGGCATACAGATCGTGGAAAAAAACCTGGTGACCGCGTGTCTTCAAGTCACCGAGCGCGGCATCGGCAATGGCGTGGTTAAAACTGCCGGCAGTAGGATGGCCGAGAATAACGGATATTTTCATTGCATTTTCAACTGCATTATTATAATCATAAACAACCGGTCGCGGTTTTGACTGGCATTTCAGTAAGCAATCCAAATCAGGATGTAAAGGGAGAATTAGACGCCGATCCCCCTCCTTTCCTTTCTCGGACTTTGTCTCCTTCACTTTGTCACCAGTTTTCCCGGGCAATCCGAATGACAAAGCGGACGACCAAGATGGTAACAAAGTGCAAAAGGTCAAGGCCTTGGGGACAAGCCCTGTCTCCGCCCGGTTCCCGCGCCTTCCGCGGACACGCCTTCCTTCGATTCGATTTTCCGCAACACCTCCGTGGCTGCGTTTCGAACGGCGGGATTCGCGTCGCGGGACATCTTCGAAAGAATAGGAACAGCCGGTGCGCCAAGGCTCCCGAAACGGCCCAGCGCCCGCGCGGTGCTGGCCCTAACGTCCGGGATTGGATCGTCCAGGTTCGCCATCAGGGCCGGCACCACTCGGTCCGGGTCCTGGCCGATGTTCGCGAGGGAACGAGCTGCCATAATGCGGACATTGGGATTCCCATCCTTCAGTGACGCAACCAAGGCTGGCACAACCGTTTGTTCATCGGGAACTTCACTGGTAAAGGCGGTGGCGGCGGCGTATCTCACCCGCCAGTCGTCGTTGGTCAGCGCCTGAACCAGGATGGGCACGCTATTCGATCCCAATTGAGCAAGGGCATTTGCGGCCGTAAAAGCTGTCTCGCTGTGTCCAAGTATCTCCGCCAACGGCTCGATCGCGGGAATCGCCGCCGGTCCCAAGACGGAAAAAGCAGTGACAGCTTCGGTATGCAAGACCATGGCCGGTTGGAATCGGAATCGAACCATGGATTGCCTGCTTGTCCACTGCATAAACTTCAACTTCAGCCGCGAATCACGGGCACGCACCATGTCCAGCAAGGTTGGAATGGCGTTGGTCCCTATTTGGCGTATGGCGTTTTTCGCCTGATCGCGCAATTGCGCCGACTGGCCGTGGCAAAGGTCTTGCAGCCAATCGCTCAACTGTTTGCCCTGGTAAACCGGCTCGCCCGGACCAAGGAAATGGGCAAGGAGTTCAGCCAATACCAATACCAAGGCCAACACCGCGCCCGTAATGATCAGCCGTCGCCTTTTTGTCATTCCATTCACAACGTCTCATTGATGCCGGCCAAT
>JAMCZD010000266.1:5384-18032 GCA_023473405.1 Candidatus Omnitrophota bacterium | reverse complement strand
GACATGCTTCGAGTCCCGGGATCGAAAACGGACCTGCTCAGCGTGAAAGCCAACGGCGGTGATGTGCGGATGGTCTATTCCCCGCTGGATGCACTCCAGGTTGCCCGGGAGAATCCGGACAATGAGGTTGTCTTTTTTGCAGTTGGCTTCGAGACGACCGCTCCGGCTAATGCCATGGCCGTTTACCAGGCGGCCCTCGAGAAACAGGCCAACTTCTCGTTGCTGGTTTCCCACGTGCGGGTGCCGCCCGCAATGGAACTTATCCTGGGCTCGCCCCAAAACCGGGTCCAGGGATTCCTGGCGGCCGGGCATGTCTGCACCGTGATGGGGTATCGCGAGTACGAGCCGATTGCGCGGAAGTACCGGGTCCCGATTGTGGTGGCTGGGTTCGAGCCTATCGACTTGCTGCAGGGCCTTTACTTGTGCCTCAAACAATTGGAGGAGGGCCGCGCCGAGGTGGAAAACCCTTACTCGCGTTACGTCCAGCGTGAAGGCAATCCAACCGCCCAGAAAATTATGATCGAGGTGTTTCGCGTTATCCCGCGCAAGTGGCGTGGTGTGGGCGAAATCCCGGAGAGCGGTCTGGGATTGAATGATCGGTATGCGATGTTCGATGCCGAGAAACGCTTTGGCCTGGTCGATGAAACTGTGCCCGAACCGCCCGAATGCCAGGCGGGCTTGGTCTTGCAGGGGATCATCAAACCGAATGCCTGCCCCGCCTTTGGCACCCGCTGCACGCCCGAACATCCCCTGGGCGCGCCCATGGTATCCGCCGAAGGCGCCTGCTCGGCCTACTACCGGTACCGGAAAACGAGTCAATAGGGGCGGGGACAGCCTGTCCCCGCTTCCCCTCGCTCCGCTTCTGCTCCACGGCACAGGGGGACAGGCAGTCCCCACCCCTATTCATGGCGTAGCGCCTCGACGGGATCCATGTTGGCGGCGCGAAGGGCCGGGTAAATCCCAAATACAATTCCGACCAGGGCGGAGATGGAAAACGCGATAATGGGCGACCAGAGGGTAACGATGGTGACCATTTTGGCGAAAAGGGTGACGAAAAACGGAATTGCCAATCCCAAAGCCACGCCGATAAGTCCGCCGGCGCCCGAGAGGATGACTGTTTCCACCAGGAACTGGATGACAATATCGCGGCGTTTCGCGCCCAAGGCGCGCCGGATGCCGATTTCGCGGGTGCGCTCCGTCACGCTCGCCAGCATAATATTCATAATGCCGATCCCGCCGACGAGGAGCGAGATCGCCGCAATCGAGCCCAGGACAATGTTGAAAATCTGCTTGGTCCGCTCGGCGCGTTTCAGCAGTTCGAGCGGCACGGTCATTTCGTAATCGGTCTTTTCGTGGTTACGTTCGAGGAGTTCCTTAATGGCCTGCGAGACATTGATTACTTCTTCGCGCTTGGCGACCTTTACGGTTACCTCGTGCAAGGCGACCCGCTCGGCCTCGATGCTACCGCTGCGTCGCTTTACGAGCAACTCGCCGAAGCGAGCCCTGGACGTGGAAAGAGGAATGTAGAGACGGTTGGCCGTGCCGCCGGCGGAGTTGTTTTCGCCAGGTTCACTCCCTTGGACGTTTTTGGATTGGGGCGCCAGCACGCCGATGACCCGGTAATAATCGCCGCCAACCCGGACTGTGCCGCCAATGGGGGATTCAATGGGGAACAAAAGGGGAACCATTTCCGAGCCCAAGACGCAGACGCTGGTGCTGTCGTCCATCTCCTTGTCGGTAAAGAAACGCCCATTCATCACCCGATGATTTCGCATCTCCGGATACCAGGGGACGGTGCCCAGGATTTCGCAATCGGCGCGGCGGCTGATATTCCAGGCATACTCACGAATGAGACGTCCGGGAACCACAACTGTCACTCCGGGTATGGTAGCGCGGATGCGCCTTATATCGGCGTAGGTCAACCCGTATTCGAGCGCGAAACTTTGATTCTGATTAGCCGATACTTTTTGTTCCTCCGGGGGTTTGACGCTTTTTAGGATGATGTTTTGGCTGCCCAGGTTCTTGATCTGCTCCTGCGCCTCATGACTGGCTCCTTCGCCAATCGCCAGCATGGCAATCACAGAACAAACCCCAAAGACAATGCCCAGCACCGTCAACAATGACCTGAGCCGGTGCAGCCACAGGCTTTTCAACCCCAGCCTGACGGTCCGTTTCAACCGATTAATGGACACCCCCAGGCCCGCGTGTTTGCCTCGGGGATTGTGCCGCGGTTCCGGGGAAATTGGTTCTGAGAGGGATTTCATGTCAGCGTTGCGCGTCGCTTTCCACCCGGCCATCACGGAAACGAATGGTCCGCCTTGCCCGGTTGGCAATTTCTTCATCGTGGGTGACCATGATCAAGGTCTTGCCTTGGCGATGGAGGTCGTCAAAGACCTCGAGGATTTCGGCTCCCGAGGTCGAATCCAGGTTGCCGGTGGGTTCGTCTGCCAGGATGACCAACGGGTCATTCACCAGGGCGCGGGCAATGGCGACGCGCTGTTGTTGGCCGCCCGAGAGCTCGGTGGGGCGGTGGTCCAGGCGGTGTTCGAGGCCGACTCGAGAAGCCAATTCCATCGCCACCGCGCGGCTGTCGTGTTCCGTTCGGTTTTGGTAATAGAGCGGGACCTCGATATTTTCCACCACAGTCAGTTGTTGAATAAGGTTATAGGACTGAAAAATGAAACCGAGCCGCGCTCCGCGAACGGTCGAGAGGGTGTCGTCGTCCATGCGCGATACATCCTCGCCGCCAAGGAAATAGCGACCGGCTGTGGGGCGGTCCAGGCAACCCAGCAGGTTCAAGAGAGTGGACTTGCCGCAGCCGGACGGTCCCATGATGCTGATGTATTCGCCTTCCTGGATATCGAGGGAGATTCCTCGCAAGGCATCGACCGTTACCGGTCCCATTCGGTAGGTCTTCCAGATATTGTCCAAGCGAACGATGGAAGGGTTTGACATGACTCAGCGTTCCGGTCTCCGAGCCGGTGCCGGACCTCTTTCCCCGGTTGCGGGCGTGGTCTCGCGAGTTTCCTGGCTGACTTTGAGCGACTGGGCCTGTTTGGGGGCGGGTGGGGTAGTTTTTTGTGGTTTGGAGGATTCGTTTTCGATCGGCTCTTGGTCGGACGCGATTTCCGTCGCGGTGGTATCCTGTTCAGTACCCTGAGGCGCGTTGAGGAAGACTTTTTCACCGGTGCTCAACCCGTTTTTAACCTCGATGAACTCGTCATTGAACTCGCCGATCTCGACCTCGCGTCGTTCGGAGGTTCCCCCGTTGGCAACGAAACAGACCTGTTTGCCATTGAACGGCATCACGGCCTGGATAGGGACATAAACCACATCCGGCAATTCTTTCACGCGAATTTCGACCTTGGCGCTCATGCCGGGCTTTAACCAGTCGCGCATCCCTTCAACGGAGATAGTGGTCACGTATACCTTCATGTCCGGGTTCATCCAGCGGTTTTGCGAGTCCGGCAGCACGCCCACTTTGGTCACCTCGCCGTTCAGTTTCTCATCTGGAAATGCGTCCACCTGGACGGTCGCTTTCTGGCCTTTTTTGACCTTCTTGATGTGGGACTCGTGAATACTGACTCGAACCGCCATTTTAGACATGTCAGGTATCGTGATAATGGGTTGCCGCTCCCGGACGGTGGCGCCTTCGCGGATTTGTTCCTCGTTGAACATAAAGCCGCGGCCGCGGCCTTCGCCATAAACGACAAGCCCGGGGCGTTGCGCCCGGATAACGCAGTTGGAGAGCTGAGTGGCCAATTCCTCCCGCTGGTCCATTTCGATCCGGTATCGCCCTTCGGCGGCCTTGAGCCGCGCGCGCGCCTGGGCCAGTTTCGAGATGGCCTCCTTTCGGGCACGCTCGAGCGAACGCAATGCCTCGTCATATTTCGAGACGAATTCCTCGGTTGTCTTGCAGAACTCGTATTTGATGTAGAGATCAAAAGCGGTTTGGGCGGCAGCGAGTTTGACCTCGGCGCGCTTGACTGACAGATTATCGCTGTCCAACTCCGTTTTCGTGACGAAGTTGCTCGCATAGAGGCGCTCGGTGCCGGAGAGCCTGATTTGCGCCTGGCTCAATTCCTGGGTCGACAGAAGGACATCATCCTCCAGTTTCCGCAACTGCTGCTTGGCGGCGCCGTCGCCCAGTTTGTCGGACTTGGCGTAAATGGTGTAATCGATCAAGGGGGCATTGGTGGCTGGCAAGGAGGGATTGCCACCCGGACGGATGGCCGCATTGGACGGCAGGTTCGTTTGTCCAACCGATTCCAAGTGAAAAGCCTGGGAGCGATGGGTTGACTCGGCTAATTGCGCAGGACCGGTGTTCCCGGCGGCGGCCGGCGGACCGTTCGAACGCCCGGAATTGCCAGCCAATTCGCCTCGGGGAGGATCGGGATCACGTCCCCGTCCATCTCGGGCCGGGTTGCCTGGTGGCGGGGCCGGATTGACTGGCGCAGCGCCGGGCGGATTCAAGGCCGCGGTTGCGTTTGTTGCTGGGCTTCCTGTTTCGAGCTCGGCTTCCGTCAGGTCAAAACCATTGGTGAAGGGGATTTCATACAGGCCGAGTTGGTCGATAATTTCCTGGGTATTCTTATCGCCCAAGTGTTTCTCGAGGTCCATGCGGGCGAACCGGGCCTTTTGTTCGGCGGCTTTGATGTCGCTTACATTTTGGTTCAATTGAATGTCATAGGCCTGCTGGGCTTCGATCAGGGCCGACAGGGTAGACTGGAACTGGATATCCTGGGTGGTAATTCGCTGGCGCAAATCCGACGAGTCTAACTCGACCAATACCTTGCCCTTCTTGATGTCTTCGTCCGTAACCAGGTAACCTTCCTCGACGATGCTCAGGATTTTTGTGCCCTGGTAGCCCTTGATTTGCGACCGGATTTCCTGGGCTTCGAGGGCCTCAACGCTGCCTCCCTCGAGGACCTTGATCTGAAGCGGGCCGCGCCGCACGGTGAAGGTTGTCCCGTTGTCGGACGTCGAGGAGGCGTGGAAGAGGAAAAACAGGAGCAGGATAACGGCGGCACCGGCGAGACCGAGTTTCCAACCGGGTTGTTTCAGGATGAACCGGATGATTTTATTGAGCGGTAACATTGGTGATTTCTTCCCATTGACCGTTTTCCCGGATAGTGAGCACTCCCAGGTCGCGCCATAGCTCGAGGCGCGCGATGGTGTAGTTTACAATCGCACTGGTGCGGGCGTTCATCGAAGTGGTCAAGTCATTTTGGGCATCGACTTGGTCCTTGGCCGTGGCGCGTCCCAACTCGGCCAGCAATGTCTGTTCCGCCACGCGCGACTGGCTCAGCTTAATGCCCAGCTCGCTGCTTTCATAATTCCGCTTGGCCTGTTCCAGGTTACGCCAATCGTCGTACACGTCCAGCTTAATGTTGTCCACCGCCAGTTCGAGGGCGCGTTGGGCGCGTTCGTAGGTGATAAACGAGGCGCGATACTCGTTTCTCTCCGCCAGGCGATCAAACGGCAGGTTCAGGTCAACTCCACCACTCCAACTCGTGCGGTTGAAATCCAATTCGGGCAGCCCGCTGCCCGGCTTACTCGCGACGTTGGCTTGCAGGATCAAGTCCAGGTCCGGCTTCAGGCTGTTGGCATCCACGTAAATTTTACGGTGGGCGTCCTCGAATTGGTCTCGCGCCGTGTAAAGGTCAAGGCGCGTAGCCAGTGCCACCCGCACGGCGTCTTCGAGGCTGAGGTTGGGGTAAACAAGCTTAAGGTTGGCCAACTCGCGCGAGTCAAGGACGACATGGGCATCGGTGGGCAAGCCGAGCAGAATCTTGAATTGGTCGATGCTTTGCCGATAGTTCCGAATGGCGTTGTTCATGCCGATATCGGCCGAAATCTGTTCTTGTTCCAGCCGCCCAAGCTCGGACTGTTTGGTCCGGCCTTCGCGAACGAAGGCGCGCGTCAATTCCGTGCTTTTCCGGAAGCTCAAATATCGCGCCCATTCGTTGTTCACGCTGTCACGGTTACGCAGCACGCCGTAGTATCCCGAGGTGATTTGCACTACGAAATCGCGGCGGAACTGGACGAAATCGCGCAAGGCATAGAGCACATTGCGCTCGGCCTGGGTCAGGCTTTCCATGGTAACCCTGTAACCGGCACCGCGCAGCAAGGGTTGAGTGAGAGTGGCGGAGAGCGCTGAACCGGTTGCCATCCGGGGATCGCCGACCAGGAAGCGGCGGAAATCGGCGGCAATGGCCGCCGCAATCCTGGCCCCGCTTCGCGTCAAAATGCTCACCCCGGTTTCGCCTGAGCCCGATATGGAGTGTTCCGTGGTAAGTTCGTCGATCCCTTCCACGGTCCGTTGGTAATCGGCCTGGGCGCTGCCGGTGAAAATAGGGGCGAACCGGTGCCGGGCCAGCGTTAGGCTAAGGGCCTCCAAATAAAGCATCTCTTTCCGGTTTTGGTAGGTCCGGCTGTTCTTGACCGCGATCTCGAGGGCCGTGGCCAATGGGATGATGCGCGCCCCCAACTCCTCCGCGCCCTCTTTGCCCAGCGCCTCGTCAATGTTCGTCACCACCGCAAGATTGGTCAGCGGGACCAGGAGATTGGTTTGGATGGTAAAATGACTTTCCATGTCCGGCACCAGGCGGCTCTTGGCCGCGATGATCCCGTAGGTTTGCTTGTCCGCGGACTCGCGGTAGTGCTTGGCCGTGCAGCCGGTTGCCAGCAGGCACGACAGCAGACCAAGACCGATAATCAGCTTGGTCCAAGCTGTCCAATGCGGTGCCAATACTTCCTGGTTCAATGGGTCCATTCCTGTTCTTAGACGACCACGCGCGATGGTCTTGATTCGCGCGGATATCCTTTTGACGCGTCAATCCCGCAAATAGTTACGCCCAAGTTGCAGCGCGCCTCAAATCAGTTCCAAATTGTCCGCTTCCATCTTTATCGCCGCCGCCTGGCTGATGAAATCCAACCGCAGCATTACCTTCACCGTGCCGGAACGTTTTTCAACCCACCCTTCAATCCCACGCAGGGGGCCGGTCTTGATCTTAACGTGGCAGCCGGTCTTGATTTCCGGGGCCAGGCGCACCTCGAGGTTTGTTTCCAACGCCCGGAGGATGTCGTTGAGTTGCTGCTCAAAAAGGGCCTGGTCGGTGACAACCAGTAGATTGGCCACGTAATCACTCTGATACACCTTCGGGCGTTGGTCCTGCAAAAGCCTTACAAAAACATACCCGGGGAACAACGGCTTGAGAAACTCCATTGTCTTTCCCCGGTACTTGTGCACCGTGCGGAAACAGGGAAGCGTAACCGGGAATCCTTCACGCTCGCAGTATTGCGCCAGCTTCTTTTCGCAGCGCGGCCGCGTATGAGCTACAATCCAATCCAAATTCATCAGGTTCGGGTGTTAGTAATTTTCCATCCATTAAATCGCAAAGCCGGACGCCTTGTGCAAGTTTCAAAAATGCACCCCGCCCTGCCGGCCATTTTACCCGGTTCCGCGCTTGACGAACGCGGATTCTCCCTGAAAACTGAGCTTATGATACCGATGACGAAGGTCCTCTTCTCGGTCATTGCCGGCACCGGATTTCTGCTGATCGGGAGTCTTAATTCGAGCAATGCCGAGGCTGACCGTTCCTCCGCGCAAACCGTCTTGCCGCCCGCCGGCACCATGACCTTGTGGTGGACAAAGCCGGCACCGCAATGGGACCAGGCAGTTCCCGTGGGCAACGGGCGCCTGGGCGGCATGATGTTCGGCGCCCTGGAAAAAGAACGGATTCAGCTCAATGAAGATACTCTGTGGTCAGGCGGACCGCGCGACGTCGATAATCCCGAGGCGCTCAAACACTTGCCCGAGGTACGCCGCCTCTTGTTCGCCGGCCAACCCGCCCAGGCGATGGATTTGGCCAACCGCTTCTTGATGGGGAATCCCAAGACATTGAAGCCCTACCAATCGCTCGGCGATTTGCTCCTGGACTTTCCCGGTCACGCGGCTGCTACCGACTACCGCCGTGAACTCGACCTTGACACCGCCTTGGCCCGGGTAACCTACCGCCTGGGCAACGCCCAATTCACTCGAGAGATTTTTTCCAGTGCCGTGGACCAGATCTTGGTGGTCCGGATCAGTTGCAATCAAACCGGCCAGGTCGCCTTCAGCGCTACCTTGAACCGATCGCAAGACGCCGTTACCCGTGTTGCGGCCCCTAACCAAGTCATCATGGAAGGGCAACTCGATGGCGGCAAAGGCCTGCAATTCCAAGCCATCCTCCGCGCCGTGCCCGAAGGCGGCCAAGTCACCGCCACACCCGGGGGACTCTCCATCAAGGGTGCCAATGCCGTTACCCTCCTGCTGGCAGCCGCCACCAGTTATTTGAACGTATCCCCCGACCTGTTCTGCGAATCCCAAGTCGCTGCCGCCGCCAATAAGTCCTACTCCGACCTGCGCGCCGCCCATGTGGCCGATTACCAAAGGCTCTTCCGGCGGGTGACATTCGAACTCGAATCCAGCAGGGTGAAGAACGGGCCCACGGACGAGCGTTTGGCGGCAGTCCAGAAAGGCGATGACGATCCGCGGCTCGTGACCCAGTACTTCCAGTTCGGACGCTACCTCCTCATCTCCTGTTCACGCCCCGGCACCATGCCCGCCAATCTGCAAGGCCTTTGGGCCGATGGCATGAACCCGCCCTGGAACAGCGATTATCACCTGAATATCAACCTCGAAATGAACTACTGGCCCGCCGAGGTCTGCAACCTCTCCGAGTGCGCCTTGCCCTTGTTCGACCTGATCGATCGTCTGCGCGAACCAGGCCGAAAGACGGCCAAAGTCCAATATGGCTGCCGCGGCTTTGTGGCCCATCACATCACTGATGCCTACGGATTCACCGCACCGGGCGATGGCGCGCAATGGGGTCTCTGGCCAATGGGCGCCGCCTGGCTGTGCCAGAACCTGTGGGAGCATTATGCCTTCAACAACGACCGCGATTTCCTGGCTCGGCGCGCCTACCCGGTCATGAAAGAATCCGCCGAATTTTTTCTTGATTACCTGGTTGAAGACGCCAAAGGCCAATTGGTAACCGGGCCTTCGATTTCCCCGGAAAATTCCTATCGACTGCCTAATGGCCAGACCGGCATCCTCTGCATGGGGCCGTCGATGGATACCCAGATTCTGCGCGAATTATTCACCCACTGCATCCAGGCCAGCACCGAACTGAATGTCGACTCAGACTGCCGGAAACAATTGAGTGCCACTCTGAAACGGCTACCGCCGCCGCAAATCGGCAAATACGGCCAATTAATGGAATGGATGGAGGATTACGATGAACCGGAGCCTGGCCATCGTCACATGTCGCACCTGTTCGCCTTGCATCCCGGCAGCCAGATCACGCCGCACGGCACCCCGGCCCTGGCCCAGGCAGCCCGCAAGGTGCTCGAACGCCGGCTCGCCCACGGAGGCGGCCATACCGGCTGGAGTCGGGCCTGGATCATCAATTTCTGGGCGCGCCTGGAGGACGGCGACCAGGCATACGACAACGTAATGGCCCTGCTCAGCAAGAGCACCTCGCCCAACCTGTTCGATTTGCATCCGCCGTTCCAAATCGACGGTAATTTCGGGGCCACCGCCGGCATTGCCGAGATGCTCCTCCAAAGCCACGCCGGCGAGATTCATCTCCTGCCGGCATTGCCGAAGGCCTGGCCGGACGGCCATGTCAAGGGCCTCTGCGCCCGCGGCGGATATGAAGTCGAGATTGCGTGGTACGACGGGCGCCTTGGTGGCGCACAGGTTTCCGCACGCGACGATGGCAACTGCCGGGTGCGAACCGGCCTGCCGGTCCACGTCACGTCCGTCGATGGCAAAGAAATCAAATCCAAACAGGTATCTCCCGGGGTGATCGAATTCGAGGTCCGGGCCGGCCAGAGTTACTTATTGGTTCCCAACGCATGAAGGTTTTTGTCACAGGAGGCGCCGGTTACATCGGATCTGTGTGCGTCGAAGAATTGCTGAACTCGGGACACCAGGTCACCGTGTTCGATAACCTATCGGAAGGGCATCGCTTGGCGGTTGACAACCGCGCCGTCTTTGTTCACGCCTCCCTCAGCGACAAGGAGCGCTTGCTCGAGGCGGTCCGGGATGCCGGGGCCGAGGTTATTATTCATTTTGCCGCCCATGCGTTGGTGGTCGAGTCGATGGCCAACCCGGGCAAGTATTTTCGCAATAACGTGGCCTACGGCTTGAACCTGCTCGATGCGGCGGTGGAGTGCGGGGTCAAGAAATTCGTGTTCAGCTCGACCTGCGCCACCTACGGCGTCCCCGAGCAGGTGCCGATGACGGAAGACTTGCCGCTGAGGCCAATCAATCCCTACGGCCAGTCCAAACTCATGTTCGAGCAGATGCTCGAGTGGTATCGCCGGATTCACGGGCTCGATTTTGTAGTCTTTCGCTACTTCAACGCCGCCGGCGCCAGCAAACAGTTCGGCGAACACCACCGGCTCGAAACCCACTTGATCCCCAACGTGCTCAGGGTGGCTTTGGGGCTGGCGCCTGATTGCGAGATTTTTGGCACCGACTATCCCACCCCCGACGGCACCTGCATTCGAGATTATGTTCACGTGGTTGACCTGGCGAGCGCGCATATCCTGGCCATGAAACCGGGCAAATCCGGCTTCTACAATCTGGGGAACGGCGATGGTTATTCGGTTCGGCAGGTGATTCAAACCTGCGCGCAAGTCACCGGAAAGGAATTACGCACCCTCGAGAAACCAAGGCGCCCGGGCGATCCCCCCCGGTTGGTGGCCTCGGCCGAAAAGGCGCGCCTCGAACTGAACTGGCAACCGGCCTTCAGCCGCCTGGAAGACATCGTCCGCTCCGCCTGGCAATGGCACCAGGCGCACCCGCACGGTTACACGTCGTAGCTCTAGGCCTGCTCAAAGCAGCGCCACTCCTTTGGGCATCTTTACGATCAGTGTGCCGGCTATCTTGTCGTGCCAGGACTGGCTTTCCTTGTCCCAACCGGCCCACATGAATCCCAGGAAAAATGGAAAGGCCGACAAGAATCCGGCCAGCGACCTCACCACCGCCACCTCGAAACCCAGCGGGCGTCCGTCGGTTCGGATCACCTTGAGTCCGAACACCGAGCCGCCAATGGTAGTGCCCTTCCAACCCCACATGACCACGAGATAAACCGTCC
Organism: Candidatus Omnitrophota bacterium; assembly: GCA_023473405.1. GTDB lineage: Bacteria > Verrucomicrobiota > Verrucomicrobiia > Limisphaerales > UBA1319 > JAMCZD01. Next base: position 6,882 of record JAMCZD010000266.1, on the reverse strand, counting down.
AGGCCAGTAACGCGAATCGATTCAGGTTAAACAAGGTAACCAGCACCCCCACTAGTAACAAATCCAGCAGCGTGGCCCAGAGCCGAATCCAGAAACCCGCCCTCGGATTCAGAGCCAGTTCGCCCGGTACCGGTTCAGCGGCGGGTTTGGCACTCATAACCGGCGGCTTAGGCTCCGAAGGTGGGGATGCCGTCGAGGCCGCAAGCCTTGCCGGTTCCCGTCGAAAATTGCCCGCAAAGGCCAATACCGCCGCGCCAAGTCCCAGCGGAGCGGCCAAACCCCAGACCACAAACCCAAGCACGGGTATGATATACAAAAGACAGAACACGGCCATTCCCACAATCAATGCCACCAGCGGATGTCGCAATCCTGCCACGCCGGTCTGCAAGGCAATTTGTTCCCCGGTAAACTGATACAGGGCAATCTTGCCGAATACAAAGGCCATGATCAGCCCGCAGGTCAGAAACGGTATGGCCGCCACCCCAATTATTGAAATCACCAGCAAAAGCATTAACGGGCCGATCAACAAAAATGCCAGAAGCCCCGAGAAAATCGCCGCAACCGGCCGGTTCTCGAGGGTGCTCACGCAGGCTCGCAACGGCCGGGGAAAAATCAATGCCAGCAATAGGTAAAACGCCAGGCATATCCCCGTCCAAATCCAAATCCAGACCAACCCCGGCGCCAATGGCCGTGCCCAAAGAAGGCCCGAACTCAGCCATTCTTTGAACCAATTCATGCCGAGCCATTGCGTTCCCAGGGACAGAACAACCGGTTTCCCACCAATCGTCGCCGTGGGCTTAGTCTCCAACGATCCGGCAATGACCGTCACGTCACGCCTTACCGCTGCTTTCGGCCCGAGCCTCGCCCCGCCCAGGCTGATCATGGCCTTTGTATTACCACCAGATCGCCCGAAATCGTTCCTTCGACCTCGGCCGAACCCGCAACAACCACCACATCGCCTTGCACAGTTCCTTCAATTCGCGCCGAGCCGGAGATCACCACCATCTCGTTGCAGACCTCGTTGGGCCGCAGCACGACGTTCTGGCCGATCACGACCATTTCCGACCGGTGAATCAACTGCTCCGGACGTTCGCCGCGTTCGGCCTCGAGTGCCTTCGCTGATAAAGCCAGTGCCATGAAATAACCGGTCCATAATGCCCAAAATCGCACTTTGCCAAATTCAAGTTTCATACTCTCGCCGGGATTTGCTTGTAAACGTAACGGTAAAAGGCCGCTGCCAGCCCCAGACAATACAGGTTCATAACCAGGACAACCGCCCAAATGCCTATCACCCAATACGGCACTGCGGCTTCCAGGAAAAGCATCGCCGCCTTGGTCAGCGTAATCATCCCCTCCCCCAGACCTGACAGGGTGTGCCATACCCAACACGATTGCCAACTCGAGAAGACCAACCGAGCCCATGCCCCCCCCCCCACCCCCCCCCCCCCCCCCCCAAAAACCCCCCCCCCCCCCCCGCCCCCCCCCCACGCCCCCCCCC
>JAMCZD010000266.1:834-5374 GCA_023473405.1 Candidatus Omnitrophota bacterium | reverse complement strand
GCCCGCCCACACCAAAAAAGCCACCCCCGCCACCAGGACACCGATGAATGCCGCCCGCGCTTGAAAAGACCAATCCCAGAAAGGCTGGCGCCACCACGCTGAACGCGACCGTGCCTGGATGAGCCGCATAACCCGGGGCGCAAGCGTCGGCGGCGCCTTCAAGTTGGAGATTTGGCGCAACTCGGATTCAAGCCACGCCGTGAGTTCGGATTCAGGTTTATCTTCCATCAGGCCAGTCCTCCCTGTTGCGCAATCGCCGGTAAAGGGCCTCGCGACCGCGGTGGATATCGGTTTTTATCTTGCTCAGGGACACCCCCAAACGCCCGGCAATTTCCTCGTACTGCATCTCCTCGAAGTGATAGAGCACCAGGGGAACCCGCTGCGAAGCCGGCAGTTTCTGAATTGCTTCCTCGAGAAACCGCCATCGATCAAACTCAACGCCGGCCGCCGGCTCGGCGACAGGCAAACGGGCGGTGTAATCTTCATCCTCATCTTCGGACGTCATTTCGGAGAAAAACCGCCAGCGCGACCGGTAACGGGCCAGGTAGTTCAAACACAGGTTCCGGGTGACCGTTCTCAGCCATCCGCCCGCCCTCGGGCTTTGTGACAGGCCATTATAATGTTCGTAGGCCTTCAAGAATACCTCCTGCGCAATATCCTCCGCCTCAGCCTCCCCGCCTAGCAAGCGCACCGCAATCGTATAGACCATGTCCTGGTAGGCTTCCATAAACGCCTCGAATGAGAGCGGGTTCGTCATTGCCATTTGGGTAAATGCTCGATGCCATCTTACCAATACAACCCGCTCGAAAGCAAAAAAGTTGCAAGAGTTTCCCGTCCGCGGTCGTGGGGCGGTCCTCCGGCGACACCCAGCGATTCTCAAGGCTTGCCGGCTTGACCTCGGGCGGCTCAATCCGCAAATTTCTCGGGTCATGGCTAAACATCCGTTTCCGGGATTCCTGCTCGTCATCGAGGGGATCGACGGCTCTGGAAAAACGACCCAGGCTCAGTTGGTGCAGAAGCGTTTGCAGGGCGGCAAGTTGAGCGTCGCCCGGACCAAGGAACCGACCACCGGTTATTGGGGACAAATCCTTCGCGATTCGGCATTGACTGGACGGCTTTCCCTCGAAGAGGAAGCTGAGGCCTTTATCAAGGACCGCCGCGAGCATGTGGAGAACGTCATCAATCCGGCGCTCAAGTCCGGCAAGGTAGTCCTCATGGACCGTTACTACTTTTCCACCGTGGCCTATCAAGGCGCGCGTGGTTTGGATGCCGGAACCCTTTTGCGGAGAAACGAGGAATTCGCCCCTGAACCCGATTTGCTGGTCCTGCTGGACCTTGATCCCAAGCTCGGACTGAAACGAATCAAAGACCGCGGTGACAAGGCGAATTACTTTGAAAAAGCCTGCGCCTTAAGAAAGGTGCGTGACATTTTTCTCAGCCTGGACAAGCCTTACCTCTACCGGTTGGACGCCACCCAACCACCCGAGGCCCTCCGCGAGTCGATCGTTCGCCAATTCTGGGCCGTTTTCGACCGTCGGTTAACCCGCCCCCGATAGAAGTCAACAGCGCCTCGTATCCAGGATTTCAACCTTGATCAACTAAATCCATGATCGCCTCCGACGACAGCCTGAAACGGGAAGGATTCTTCCTGGAATGTGCAACTATCGCCTGGTGCGGTGTGGAAGCCGGTCTATCCATTTGGTCGGGAATCGCTGCCGGGTCCATCCTGTTGATCGGATTCGGCTCCGACTCGGCCATAGAAATCTTCGCCGGGCTCGTTGTTATCTGGCAGTTGTGCGGGGCGGGCGAACAGCGAGAGCGGCGGGCGCTGCGGCTCATCGCCTTGACCTTTTTCCTGCTTGCGGCGTATGTGCTTGCCGAGTCTATTCGGGATTTGACGTTACGCCTTGAGGCCAAGCCATCCATCGTTGGCATCGGAGTCACGGCGGCGGCTTGCGTTATTATGCCGTTGCTTGCGCGTGGCAAACGGCGGGTGGGAAGGAAGCTGGGTAATGCCGTCTTAATGGCTGACAGCAAGGAGAGTTCCTTTTGCGCCCTGCTTTCCGGTTGCACACTGCTTGGGCTGCTCCTCAATACAACCTTGAATTGGTGGTGGGCTGATCCCGCCACCGCAATCGCGGTTGCTCTGTTGGCCGCAAAAGAAGGGTGGGAGACTTGGGAAAAGGGACGCGGGTAGCGTGTCACAAAAGTGCGAAAGCAACTGCAATCCCAACCCACGGCTCAACTGTCCTGACCACGGATTTCGCGGATGACACGGATCCGGCGAGGATTTTTTATCCGTGCGATCATTGAAATAACCGGTGACGTTAAAGGGCATAAAGGAGCCCACCCGCAGCAGCATCGGCCCGGCAACCGGATCGAGGATGTAGAAATAATAATGGGTGTGGCGGCTGCGCTTAAACTGGTTCAGCTAACAATCGATGGTCCGATCTCCCCGGCAAGACCCGTTTTCTTTATCCCTGAGGAAAGCAGGAAGGCAGGAAATGCAATTTACCCTTCCATGTTTCCTGTTTTCCCAAGCTATATTTGAATTATCTTTGGTTAGAGTTTTGAGCGTCCGGCAGGCGCATGGCCTATGCAAAAAGTCTCTGACAATTTTCTTGGGCCGGTTTATCCTTGAGACTACCCGTTGACATGCTGAGACTGGAACGCGAAGTCGTTGTACTGCTGGTAGCCGTGGGCGCGCTGGGAATTTCGTGCATGATGACCCAGTTGGCGCTGATGCGGGAAATGTTGGAGGTCTTTGGCGGCAACGAAATGGTGCTGGGCATATTGCTCGGCAACTGGTTGCTGCTCAGCGGAATAGGCGCCGGACTGGGGCGCATGGCGGATCGGCTGAAGAACCCAATCCGGTTTCTGGTTGTCGCCCAAATCCTCGTTGCCATCCTCCCGCTGGTCCAAGTCTTTCTGCTTCGAACCATCCGCAACCTTGTTTTCACGCCGGGGGCGCAAATTGGGGTTTTAGAAACCGTGGCGAGCAGTTTTCTCCTGCTTTCACCCTACTGCCTCCTGTCGGGGGTTTTTTTGATCCTGGTCTGTTCCATCCTTTCGGCGAAGGAAGAGGCAAAAGGGATTGGACGGGTTTACCAGGCTGATTGTCTGGGCAGCCTGGCGGGAGGAATTCTATTCAGCTTTGTCCTGGTCCAACTTTGGGACCACCTGCGGTTGTTGACCTTTCCGGCAATGCTGAACCTGGCCGCGGCATGGTTGATTATCTGCCATTGGAACAAGGATTACCGCGTTATCGCCGGTAACGATACCGGGGTTGAACGACCTTCCGGCCCCGCCTCTCCGCACCCACGGCGCGCATCGAGGGCGGTGGACGCTTGGGCGTTGAATGCGCCAAAGCGAGCCTGGACAGCATCGGTTGGCGTGACCGCTGCATTCATTTTGGGCTTGGCGCTCTTCACTAATCTGGACGCATACTCGACGGCTCTCCAATACCCGGGTCAGAACCTCTTAATTACCGTTCAATCGCCTTACGGCAAGCTGGTGCTCACGGAATCGGGAGGGCAGTTGAACTTTTTCGAAAACGGCCTGCCCATTGCCTCTACCCAGGATCGCGCCCGCGTCGAAGAATCCGTTCATTACGCCATGAGCCAGCGCCCGGATGCCCGTTGGGTGCTCCTCCTGTTTAATGGAATATGGGGCACCGCCAAAGAAATACTCCAGTACGGCGTAGACAAGGTTGATTACCTCGAAAGAGACCCTTGTTTGATCGAAGCCGGCCGCAAGTATCTGGCCACAAACCTGGACGACCAAAGGATAAATCTCCTGAACGCCGACCTGCGAGGTGGATGGACGGGCTTATGTTAGACAAGCCACAAATAGATACGACGTCGTGATCCTCGATGCGCCCGATCCATCCACCTCGCAGATCAACAGATTCTACACCGCCGAGTTCCTCGCCGAAGTCAAAAAAATCCTCAGCCCGGGAGGAGTTCTGTCTTTCGCGCTCGGACACTACGAGAATTACGTGAGTCCCGAGTTGGCCCGAATGCTGGCCTCCGAGCATCGAACCTTGCGAGAATCGTTTGCTCATGTGTTAATGATTCCCGGTGGCCGGATTTATTTCGTGGCTAGCGACGGCCCCTTGAACTTGGGCATTGCCAGCGTACTCGAGAACCGCCGGATTTCGACCCGCTTGGTCAAACGCCCTTACCTCGACGCTACCCTGAGTTCGGACCGCTTAGCTGATTTGCAGCGGGCGATTCGGCAACCCGCCTCAATCAACAAGGACCTCAATCCGGTTCTTTATTACTACTACCTGTTGCACTGGGCCAACCAATTCAAGGTCAGATTTGGAATGCTCGAAGGTCTTTTCCTGATCCTGCTGGGAGTGTACCTGGCCCGGTTGCGAGGCGCGTCCCTGGCCTTGTTCACCGCCGGCTTTAGCGGCTCATCGCTCGAAATCGTCCTGCTTTTGTGCTTCCAGGCCTTTTCTGGCTCGCTTTACTACCAGATCGGCATCGTGGTCTCTCTGTTCATGGCGGGTCTCGCCGTCGGTGCCTGGCAATTG
>JAMCZD010000266.1:0-824 GCA_023473405.1 Candidatus Omnitrophota bacterium | reverse complement strand
TGAATATCTGTGTTTTTGATTCTCTCGAGCCGCCTCAATATGTCGACCGACTTATGGGCCCTGGTCCAGTTAATCACCTTCTTCTTGACCTTCCTCCTGGCGCTCCTGGTCGGAATGGAATTTCCGGCAGCAAGTAAACTCCTTTCGCGAGGACGCGGTTGGGCCGCTTCCCGGCTTTACACGGCCGATTTTACCGGGGCGTTTCTTGGCGCGCTGTTGACCAGCACGTTGTTGATCCCAATTATTGGCGTCTCCTCCGTTTGCTGGCTGAACGCGGCATTGAACGCAGTCGGCGCCCTGACGCTCCTGCGGCAAAATCACCGCAAATAATAAGGGCCGAAACTCATGTTTCGGCCCAGAACAAAAAATTTGGCGACTACCTACTCTCGCGCAAGCTATACAGGCACTACCATCGGCAATGCGGCGTTTGACGGCCGAGTTCGAGATGGGATCGGGTCGGACCACCGCTTTATGGTCACCAAAAAATCACAAAGAACAATCGGCAGCCACTCTGGCTTGCCGCGGTTCCCTGAAAACTACACACAGATATTCAGGCACTTACATATGCTGAAAAATTGATCCTTAATCAAATAAAGATCAAGCCTCACGACCGATTAGTATTAGTCCGCTGAACGCCTCACGGCGCTTACACGCCTAACCTATCAACCCGGTAGTCTACCGGGGGTCTTTAGGGTCTTGCGACCGGGAAACCATATCTTGGGAGGAGCTTGGCACTTAGATGCTTTCAGCGCTTATCTCTTCCGCACATGGCTACGCAGCGCTGCTCCTGACGGAACAACTGCCACACCAGAAGTGCGTCCTTC
>JAMCZD010000538.1:14146-18127 GCA_023473405.1 Candidatus Omnitrophota bacterium | reverse complement strand
GATTAGCTTCGATCTCTCTTGGTTTGGCCGTCGGGAATCACCTGGGCGGCCAGGACAAACCAAAGGGATCGGAGTTTCTGGGTAATCAGAATCCGGTTTTGCTCGATTGAGGTTGACGTGCCACCGAGACCGAGGTTGGCATCGCGCACAACAAGGCTGTACCAATGGCCGAACACGCGGCTGCCCCAACGTTCCAACCGCGCCTGGCGCGGGTAACCCTCGGTCCCGCTGGTCTCGCCGCGCAACACCAGGACACGATGGTCCGCGCTGGCGTAACTGGCCAGGTTCACCTGCGCGAAAGGGGTAATTGCGTGGAGGGATGCGCGGGCCGAGGCGAGATCGATTCGAGCCTGGAAGTCCTTTTGGTAAAGGAGGTCGAACACCGGACAGCCAAAATCGAGCACCAGGCGCCCGCAATGGCGCAACGAGGTGTAGTTCTCCTCTTCGTTTAAACCCCAGTTGTCAAAGTCACCGGGCGGGCTGTCGTCCCAGGTATCGCACTTGTTGATCGCCATGATGAGTTCATGGTCGGTCGTCCACAACAACGCGCCCATATCGCCATTGCCAATCGGCAGCCCCAGCGAAGGGTCCTCGGGCGGCGAGAGATAGACCACGTCATGTTGCGAAAGGCGTCCGGGCCAATCAATATGCCATTGGCCGTCGCGTGGCGAATAGGCAGAGGTGATGGAAGTCCCGATAGCTGGGGCCGAAACAGCGGCGGCGGCTGGTGCTTGCGCTGGGCTGGCCTCATCGGCGCCGGCGGCTGATGCACCCTTGCCCGGCAGGCTGGCGATGAAGACGGCAAAACCAAGAGAGATCGAAGCTAATCGCATATTCGGGGACAATTTCATAAACTATAAGACAAAGGGTGTGAATCTTTTTTATGGATTTGCCGAGGAACGGGCCGGGTTGGAACCAAGCAGTTTGTCGAGCAGTCCCGGGGCCAGCTCGATTTTCGGATCAAAGCGCGAGCCGGCCATGTAACTCAGCAGGCTGGACCGTATCTGGCGCGCAACGGGTCGTTTATTGAGGTTGGACTCGAGATCGAAGCTGCAAACCAGGAGCCGGCCCGGCCCCACCCGAGTCTCAAACATGGCGCCGAGTTTATGGTTCCGATGAAAATCATCGATGATCCAGATGATGGGATGGAAATCAGCCGGGGTGTCATCGAGAATGAAACACTTCGAGTTCTGGGTGATCTCCCACCATTGCCAATCGCTGCAATAATCCGTCGGGAAACCGGCTAGGGCCGGGTGCGCCGGATCGCATGAAACACCCATTGTGCCGGGCTGCCCCGAGGCCCACTTAAGCGACCAGAACACGGGCAGGAACTGATTTTGAAGCATGCGCGAATTGTTGCCTGAACCGCGTTTCAGGAGAAGGACCTTCTTGCCGCTGGCCAGGGCCTGGCGGACGGACGCGTCGAATGCATCGCTCACGATTACGTCGGGAGGAATAGACGTATCGACTGTGCCGGGATAAACCCAAATGTCCCAATGGTTGCTGACCGCGTTGGACGGAATCGACAGGGTAATCCTCCCATGGCCGGCTTGCCGGACTGACTCGAGTGGAACCTGTATTTTGCCGAGCGCGGTTACGCCCAACGGGAGACTGATGTGGCCGAAGACACCCGAAGCAGACACGCTGCCGTTATCGTCGCGAACCGACCAGGTAATCGTCACATTTTCGAGTGGCGCCGGACCGTGGTGGGCGATTTCGGCGGTAGCCCGCAAGGTCTCGCCGTTGGTCCAGACGAATTTGCCGAGTCGCAGAAGCGGCACGGTGGGACCACAAAAACTCCGGAATCCCCCCGGTGTGATCAATCCTTTCGAGTCCCAGAATGAATCGAGCAAGCCGACCAGCGCCTCGCCTTGGCCCGGGAAATCATGGAGTTCGAGCAACTGGAACCCGGCCAGGCCAGGGGTGCGCAAGGCCGCTTCGATGTCTTCTTTATACAATTGCGCCGCAAAGTGTCCGGAAGCTCGCCTGAATTCCCCGGCCTGGTCACCTAAACCCCGCTCGACCAGCATGTCGCGGTATGCCTCGAGATTGCGCGCACGAAGCACGCCGGTGTATTTGGGGATTTCACGAAAGTCCGGAAATACGGCCCATTCACCGATCTCATGAGAAATGACGGGGACTTTTGTCCCGGCCAGGGCGCTCTCGAAGTCCCAGTCGTTCGAGGGACCGCGCAACCCGCGGACGGCGCCTTTCCGGGTGGCGTGCGTAGTCCAAGAATCATCAAGCGGCGCGCGGTCGAACAGGAATACAATCGCCGCGGGTCACGCTCCTTGGCCTTGCGAATCATGTCTGCCAGCAGATCGTAATCGCCGCCGATTTCATTGCCGATGCACAACATCGCAAAGGACGGATGATTGCCATAGGCCTTCAGGATACGGCCCAATTCGGCCCGGATGAACTCGACGACTCGAGGATCCTTGCCAAATGGCGATGGTTTGGGCCCGCCAAATTGCATGGGAATCGTTTCGTCTTTCTGCATCCAAAAATCGATCCAGAGCGGCGCCTCCACCTGCAAGAGCAGACCGGCGCGATCGGCCGCCTCGAAGGCGGCCTCGGGCGGACACCACGAATGGAAGCGGATATGATTCAAACCGTAAGACTTGGCGATGGCGCACAGGCGCTGCCACGAGGCCAGGTCCGTGGGCGGATAACCGGTCAACGGAAAAATGCAGCACTCGACGGTCCCGCGCAAAAAGGTTGGCCGATTGTTTACGAGGATTCTGCCGTCGCGGGCACGCAGGGTGCGGAAACCGAACGTCACGCGCTTTTCATCCCGATACGTGCTCGAATTGAGGCTGCCCTCCAGGACCGCTTCCGCCGAGTAAAGCGCCGGCGAAAACTCGTCCCACAATCGCACCTCGCCTTCGACCGGTAGACTGGCCTCGATCAAGCCGCCCTTCGAGCCAATCCCGAATGGGACGGACCGCTCGGCCACGACCTGGCGGTCATCGGTTGACCGACACCGCAAGGCGAGGGTCCCGGCAATTTCCTGGCCGGTTTTGTTGCCCAAGCGGATTGCCAATCGGACCGATTTGGCGTCCGCACCTGGGAATACCTGGACCGACTCGATCCAGACCGGGTCATTGGCCCTTAACTCGATTTTGCCGATGATCCCATTCCAAATGGACTGCGTGTGCTCGGTATACGAATGGCCATTGTTCCCGATATTGACGATCAGCGAGTTATCGACACAGAGGGTCAGAGTGTGCGGTCCCGGTTCGAGGTTCTCGATTGGATAATCGTGCGGGGCCGATAAGCTGTCTCGAGCCCCGCAATAATGGTCATCCACCCAAAGCTCGCTCTGCCAGTGGCAACGCTCGAGGAACAGTCGGACCTGTTTGCCGCGCCAGGACTCGGGGATGTAAATGTTGGTCTGGTACCAGGCCGGCCCGGTGAACTCGAACACGCGAGACAGGTGGCCGTTGTCTGGACCGCTCGTCCGTACGCCATAACCCGCCTGGTCGGTGCTGCCCGGCAGGTGAATCCGGTCAGTCAGCTCTTGCGCATACCACTTTTCTTGATGGCCCACATTGTTCGGGTCCAATCGGAACCGCCAGGTCCCGGCCAGGGGAATCCGCCGTTGATTGGCTCGAGTCTGTTTCTCCTTTTCCAAGGCCGGCAGAATGCGGTCCCGGTACTTCCTGGTGGTTAACTCGACTTCGCTGAACATCTGCAAGCCGGTCTGTTTAGCCAAGGCGAACAGGTTCTCTGCCTGCCGCATTCGCGTGTCCACATCGCCGTAGCCCAATTCCAGTTCGGCATAAATCAAGGGCATCCGGGCGGTCTGGACCCGCAACAAGAGCTCTCGATCATCGCCGGCCAATCGTTCCGCCTCGTCGAATAGGCGGTCATATTGGGCCAGCATCGATGGGGCCAGGAAGCCGTTGCGATGCTGCCGGGGATTTCCGTCCATGGACAAGGCAAGGCCGGACTTATCCAGGGCGTCATGCATCAGGTCGA
>JAMCZD010000538.1:12714-14136 GCA_023473405.1 Candidatus Omnitrophota bacterium | reverse complement strand
GTCGATATAGCGCCGGATGGGGCCGGCGGCAGGACCATAGTAACCGGATAAGAAATCATCGATCACCGCGTTCACGTCGCAATCGGGATTCCAGAGGAGCTTCGCCAATAGATAAGCTCGCAGCTCGCAGAACTCACCGCCGATCTCGCGATTCCCCTGGGCAAATACTCCGAGGACATGGTGGCCGGCATAGTATCGCAGGTTTGGCTGCAGGACTCGCAGGTTGGGGTATGGACTTACCAGGCTGCCGAATTGAATCACGTAGTCCCAAATCAAGACCTTATCGCAAATCTTCGTCCAACCTTCGAGGTCGTCCCGGAACGACTGGTGGCTCGGGTCGGTGGCAATGGGCCGCGCCGCCTGGGTGCGCGGGCATTCAATGTCACAGAGCTGGATGCCGACGTTGGGCGCGGGACGCAGGGTCTTGGGCGGGTGACGGGTATAAGTGTAGGCAAGGGTGGTGATGGTTTGGTCGGGAAATTCGGCTGCTACTTGGTTCACAAAATGGAGGATCGATCCCATGGGGCTTTCTTCGCGCTCGTCCCAGCCCCGGCAGCCGGCGCATTGGCAGGCCGCAAGGTGGCCGTCCATCTGGCTGATGCTCCAATAATGGGCCTGGGGCGAGGCTTGCATCCGGCGCTTTAGCTCGTCGATGATGACTTTCAGGACGTCCGGGTTACTGAGGCACAACTGGGCGGTGTATTCCACCGGGCCTGCCGGGGCATACATGAAGGTATGCGTTCGTTTCCCGTTGACCAGAGAGTAGTACTCCGGGTGCGTCGCAAAGAACTTCTCAGGCGGAACGAAGCTGTAGAAACTATGGCACCAGGACCCCCACTCGTTTTCCCCGGGGTTAACGTTGCTCGAGCCATTCAGCTTGAGACAACGCGCAAAAGCGGGATTCATGGTGTCGCGATAGAATACCTCGCGATACTTGAATGCCGGTACTTGAGTAACGTTCAATGGTGCCAGGACAATCGTAGACTGCCTGGGAACACGGCGGACCTTCGAGCTATACCAACGGCAATTCAAGTTGTCCTCGAGGAAGCCATAAACACCGTAAAGCGTGCCGTGCTTCGGGCCGCCGGCAATCACGAGTCGGTCCCCCGCCGTGCGCAATACGTAGCCGTCGCCGCCCAATTTGCTGAATTCAACGGGCAGGTTCAACTGCTGGAGGCGGCGGTTATCTCCCAGCAGAATCTCGTTCGGAGCCGGCGGTTGATCGTCGGTGATGATGGGAAGTTCCGCCCCCGAGACTTGCCGGAGGTAGTCTTGAAGCTCCGTGGCCGCTAATTGGACATTCGCGGGCGGGCTCGAGGGAACCACGATCCGGTAATCGCTCTTGCCTGACTGAACCAGGGTCAAGTCCGCCGCGGTCACGGCGCCGGTTGATTTCGGCCGTGAGAAGGATGCCATTACCTT
>JAMCZD010000538.1:0-12704 GCA_023473405.1 Candidatus Omnitrophota bacterium | reverse complement strand
ACGGCGCCGGTGAGCAAGGCCAGGGATATTCCGATAATGGATAACTGTGAAAGAGGGCGCTTCATATTTCTCAAAAATCACGCGGTTTACCCAGGATAGCCTCCTGGCATGTCTTGGGCCGACGATTTCTTTCACCGCTAAATCGGGTTTGCGATGGGAACGGTTTGGCGCCGGTTGCCGGTTGGACCAGGTAATCGGTGTTGGTAGTGGTTGGGAAGGTAATGGCATCCTTCTCACGGCTGAAATCAACCGGCGTGGCGGCGCCGTCCACTCGTTCCACTTTAATCGCCCCGGTCCAAGGTGGAACGACCGAACATCGATTGCCGAGCAGGCTTCGAATGTAAACATAGGTGGGCGCTTCTCCGGCGGCCTTCTCACTTGAGACTAGAAAACCGCCGACGGCCCGCAGAGTGAATGCGGACGGCCACTCGGATGGCGCGGCGGGAAAGACGCGAATCGTGCCGTCGTAGCTCTGCATCAACATCTCGTTGACCGCTTCAGCAAGGATGGCGGAAGGTTCAAGGCCGCACTGCACGAAAGGTTGGGTAGGCGTGCTGACCTTTTCCCCGCCGGCGGACTGGGGTCCATAGACATTGACGTCCTTGTATCGGGCGGCACGGTCATAAATGTAATCGCGCTGGCATAATAGAAAACCGTCCTTAACCCGGTCCGCATACCGGGATAAGTAAGACCAGTGATCGAGGTTATAGAATAGGCCTTGGGGGAAATGTTGGAGCTGGCGAATGGACATGACCAGGTGCTGTTTGGCCTCTTCCGCCAGACCCAACCGCGCCGCCACCACCGCAATGGGACTGATCGCCAGGGTGTTGGCCGGATGCAGCTTGGCCCGGCGGACGGCGGCCTCGAAAAGCGGCGTACCCTGGTCGTCCAAGCCAATCGCGCCGGCGGGAAAGACAGGGGCGGTATTGGCGCAGAAGGTGTAAGCGCCCCCACCCAACTCGGCCACGCGGTCATCTTTCGTTAAGCCAATTGCCACGACCTCGCCAATATTGGGCAGGACCTGCAGCGGGTAGGGAGCCAGATGCTCGAGCACGTCCTGCCATCGCGCCCGATGGTTCGCATCGAGATTCAGAGTCCGGCTGGCCTCGAGGCAGGCTCGAAACGAGGTTCGGATCATGCCGAGATCGGTGATGGTGTTTTTAAACTGGTTGCCTTGCTCGCACTCGTAAGGTGAGGCGGGGTAGATGTAATATTCTTTCTTGTCCGCATCCCATTTCAGATATTGCAGGTAGAACTCGGCTGCCTCTTTCATGAAGGGATAGGCCTTAGCGCGGAGGAACTCCCGGTCGCCCGTGTATTGGTAGTATTGCCAGAACAATTGGGCGATCTGCGAGGCGGGAGTGAAGTCATTGGTAAAACTGGCTCCTTGCCAGGAAAGCATGCGCCCGGCGTAGTCGTGTTTCTCGTTCCAGAGGATGGCGTTAGTAAAGCCGCGGCTGGCGGCGTATTCCCGGGCATTGGCGAGCAGGCGCCAGTAGGTGTCCAGGTAAGGAGCCATGAGCTCGGGGTGATTGGCCGCGCACACGCTCCAGTAGGACTGCTGCATATTCCAGTGGTGCGGCGAGACCCACTGCCGGACGTCATGGTTCCAAAACCATAAGCCGGCATTAAACATAAGCGGGTAACGCCCGCGCGAGCCGCTCCCCATGAGATACTGATGCAGATAGTACAAATTCTCCACGTAGTTGTCGCCCAGGTGGACAAAGGACCGGCGCCAGAAATCCGACCACCACGCGCGATGCTCGGACTCGAGGGCGGCGGCGCCCGTCTTTTCGTATTCGTCCAGGAGGGCGCGCGCGGCGGTCAACGGCTCCGGCGATTCCAGGCTCGTAACCACGGCCACCCGAACGGTGAAATCCTGGTTCGGCCGGGCTGGAAGGCTCAGTTCGGCCCGGCGCGGATGGACGAGCCTGGCAATCCCGCCGGGGACGCGGCAGACCACGGCAAAGCGCATTCCGCTAAACGATTCCTGTATCCAGACCTCCCCCGGCCCTGCCCCCGCCTTCGCTTGCCCCAGACCCATTTGGGCGCCCCGCCAGATTCCGTGATACCAACCGGGAAAGGCCCGGCTTCCCCACCGCTCGAGAGCAATGCGCATCGGGGTTCCTTGGGCGGCCAGGTCCCCGCGTCCTTCGGCTCGGCCATGCAGGACGAAGACATTCCGTGTGGCCTGAATCCGGGCATTGGCGGTGAATTTCATGAAGGGCGCTGATGCGGCGAACGACGCCTGGCCCTGGTAGAGAGACAGGCGGCCTTCAAAATCGTCCAGATAAAGCCAGTCCATGCACGGGGTCTCTTGTTCGGCCGTAAGGCGGGCGCAAGAACGAAGGAGCATTTCGCTTTCTTCGTTGGGCCCATCCCAGGCATCGTTTTTGTTGAGCTGAATCTCGCACCCGGTTTTCGTGCACCAAACCATGGCGCCGAGGTCGCCGTTGCCGATCGGGAATCCCTCGTAACCTTCCGTGGGCGGTGAGAGATAGACAATGTCATGCTGCGAGAAATAGGCCGGGTAATCAACTTGGAACAGGGCGTTGGACGGTTCGGACGCGCAGGCTTGAACGGCAGCTAACATCCCCGCGAGGCAGAGACTCAGACCAGTTCTCCGATGGCGCATGGCTCGAGCATGAGGAAGGAAGGGACTCATTAAAATTAAGAATTGAGAATTAAGAATTAAGGATTGGGAATTGGGATTTGAATTCAGAGTGGCCACGCGCTCACTGGCTTTGGCCCTTCCTGTCGCAGGCTTTCTTTCTATGATAAATAACAAATTCTCAATCCTCAATTTGCAATGGAACCGAAAACCTGGATTTCAGTTTATTTCTCAGTACCAGGCAAACTTGATCTGATTACAAGCAGTTGTGAGTTTCAAGGACTCTGGTCGGATCGATCACGTTCAATGGTCCTGGCTCTCATGCGAGGATGAAGGCATCCACGTTCCTATTCATCACGCTGCACGCTCCACGCTCTCACGCTCTACGCTCTCACGCTCCGCGCTCTCACGCTCCGCGCTCCTATGGAAAGGCCGGGTTAATTCGGGCCGGTAGTTCGCTCCTGCAGCCAGGCAATGTCCTGGTTATTGGGCGAAGGGACGTTGAGCATGATGTACTTGTGCTGCACCTTGATCTTCGTGCGTGGGTCGACCCATTTATGAATCTCGGCATGGCCGTCGGCGAAAGAGATACCGCCGGCGCCGTTGTGATAGCTGGCGGGGTAATTGGCGATGATCGTGTTTCGTCCGCGGTCATCCATATCCATCGCAAACCAGCCGTCATCAATACTATCCTCATTCTCGTCAATAAAGACCCAGTTTTGGGACGGAGATGGAACCGTAATGTCGCTTAATTTGACAATGCTCCTCCATTTGAACTGGCTGGCCCAGGCACGCTTTTCGACATCCCCTACCCAGCCGTTCATCGAGAGGCTCCGGGTCCGTGGGTAAACGCCGCCGCGCGTCCTTACCTCGCTTCGATCAGCGGGGCATTTGTATACGGCAATGGTCTGCGTGTAGCGGAACAGGGGAGATTGGGAGAGGAACAAGGTATTGGTATTGTCCGGATTGGTGCCGCTGAAGTCCAGCCGCCCGGATACCCAATTCATCTCCGTCTTGTCTATATTCACCGAGCCGGCCCAGCGATTGGGCACCACTTTGCCGTCGTAGTCCTCGGCATACATGTACCAGGCCAATTGCAATTGTTTGAGATTGCTCAGGCACTGGATGCCCTGCGCCTTGGTCTTGGCTTTGGCTAAGGCCGGCAGAAGCATGCTGGCCAGGATGGCAATGATGGCGATCACCACCAGCAGTTCGATGAGGGTGAAGGCGTTCACGGTGGATGCGACCCGGCTCGAAGTCGGGAAAGGCATTTGTTTCTTGCAGGTCATAATCTGGTTTCGATTATTGATGTTGATTCCGTTCTGCCGTGCAGGCGACCAGGAGCCAGAACCCCCGGTCGCCAGCCGGATGAGGAAACCGATTGATCCAGGTTTCCCCGGTCTCGTTACTGAACTAACCGATAGAATTTCCGTTCGCTGGTCATCGTCGCGGTATATGGACTCGCCGCTTCCGTTATTGTAGTCCAGGGCCCCATAACATCAACGGCTTCTTGCAAGGTACCGGCGCCGGTCCAGGAGATGATGACGTTAGAGCCTTGTTGTTCGATGCCAAGCCGTGGTCCCGCTGGTATCCCGTAGACCTCGAGTTCGTCTATTGCAATGTTTAATCCGCCGGCCGGTTTTAGCGCTATGATGCGCACCCCGGTTGCCTCGAATGGGGTGAACTGGTAGAGATGCCGCAGGGCGGGATCGGGCGGTGGGGTTGCGTCATAGTCCAACACCTCGAATGTGGTCCAATCCGCATCAGGTGTGGCGGCGCTTGGATCAGGCGCCATCGTGTATTGGAAGGTGTAGGTGCCCGCGTACCGGTCGGACAAAGCACCGGTGTTGTCGCGCCCGAAGGCGATTCGGTCGATCTGGGTGGCTCCATTCAGATTGATTCCAATAAAGGTCGGGCGTGACGTGCCCACCCAACTGCTATCGTTTCCGTATATCCCGTCGTTGACCTTGAGAATCTGGCCATACGGCGCGCCCTCCTCGTCCTTTCCAAAAGCCGTTCCGACCATGGCCAGGTTATTGGCCCCTGGTTCGCCGCCGGTTTCGATCAGCACCGCCTGGTTCCGGCTATAGGTGTTGAAAGAGATCGTCTTGGTGGTCTGACTTCCGGCCACATCGGTCGCGGTTATCTGGACGGTGTAGACTGTGTCCGCCGTTAATCCGGTGTAGGTGACTGCCCGATTGCTGTTGTCCCCCGTGATGGCGAGCTGGCTCGATACATCGGCTCCGTTGAGGACCAACGCAATGCCGGTGGGTGCAACGCCGGCAACCGAAGTAACACTGAAACCGATGGGGTCGCTCGGAGAAACAAAGCTGGCCCCGTCCGCCGGTTGCACGTCCGCAATGGTCGGCGGCGGCGCCCCGCCCGTCGCTTCGTAAAGCTCGATCTCGTCGATGGCGATATTCAAGCCGTCCACGGGCTTAAGGGTGACGATTCGAATCCCGGTGGCAAACACCGGGGTGAAGCTATAGAGATGGCGCGAAGCCGGATCAGGCGGCGGCTCGCTTTCGTAATCGAGCACGCCAATCGTCTCCCAATCGCCATCGGGCGTCGTCTTGTCCGGATCAGAGACCGTGGTGAATTGGATGGTGTACGTCCCGGCGTTGCGATCGGCATGCACCAGGGTGTTGTCGCGGCCAAAGGCGATCCGATCAATTTTATGCAAACCTTGGAGATTGATCCCGACGAAGGTGGGGCGGGTAATGCCAACCCAACTGCTCTCGTTGCCATACATCCCGTCATTGATCTTGATGATCTGACCGTAAGGCGCCCCCTCTTCATCCTTACCGAAGGGTATCCCGGCGGTGGCGATGTTCCCTTCGGCAAAGGTGCCGCCGGTCTCGGCCAAGGTGAAGCTGGGTTCGGGCGGAAGGGCGGGATAGACTTCCAATTCATCGATGCCGATGTTCAATCCGTCGTCCGGCTTTTCGCAGATGATCCGCACCCCCGTTGCGTTTACCGGAATGAAGCTATAAACATGCCGTTGGGCCGGGTTCGGCGGCGGTGCATGGACGTAATCCAAGACGTCAATGGTCAGCCATTGTTCTCCCGGCGTGGTCTCGTCGGGAAAAGGCACCGAGGTGTATTGCACATAATAAGTCCCGGCATAACGGTCAGACAGGGTCCCGGTGTTGTCTCGCCCAAAGGCAATCCGATCAATCTTGTTCGTCCCGTCGAAGCGGACTCCGACAAAGGTCGGCTGGCTGGTGCCGATCCAACTGCTGTCATTGCCGTAAATCCCGTCGTTCACCTTGACGATTTGGCCGTAAGGCGCTCCTTCTTCATCTTTTCCAAACGCCGTGGCAGTCAGGGCCAGGTTGTTCGTGCCCGCCGTCCCGCCGGTTTCAACCAGGGTCAGATTGCCGGGCTTTGGAGTAAATGGGTAAGCTTCGAGTTCATCAACGGCAATGTTCAAACCATCCGCCGGTTTCTCGGCGATCAAACGGACACCGGTCGCCCGCACCGGGGCGAATTGGTAGACGTGGCGCAAGGCGGCATTGGTCGGGGCGGCGTTGATATAGTCCAGCACACCGATTGTGGCCCAGCTCGAGTCGGGAGTGTTTTGGTCAGGCGTTGCGACGGCGGTGTATTGCAAGGTGTAAGTACCCGCATATCGGTCGTTTGAAGCACCAGTGTTGTCCCGCCCGAAGCCGATCCGGTCAATCGTATGGGTCCCCTTTAGGTCAATGCCGATAAAGGTTGGACTCGACGTGCCCACCCAACTGCTGTCATTGCCGTAAACCCCGTCGTTTGCCTTGATAATCTGTCCATAAGGGGCGCCTTCCTCATCCTTGCCAAATGCCGTTCCAGCCCGGGCCAGGTTGTTCGTTCCGCCTTCTCCCCCCGTCTCCGCCAGGGCCAGGGTGGGATAAACCTCGATCTCATCAATAGCCGGCCGATTATAATCGCCGTAATACATGACGTTGTCGACAATGATGCGCACACCAGTGGCTTCCACGGCCGGGAGCTGGTAGAGATGGCGCACAGGTCCGTCCGGCGGAGCCTGGTTCACATAATCCAATATCCCAACGGTTACCCAATCATTGTCGGGAGTCAGGGCGTCGGGGGCCGCCACGGTGGTGTATTGAAGAGTGTAAACCGCCAAGTAACGCTCGAATCGGATGTTAAAACCCGCATTGTTCGCCCCAAAAGCGATTCGATCTATCTTATAACTACCATTCAAGTTGATCCCGACAAATGAGACGTCCGAGGCGCCCGCCCAGCGGCTGCTCACCCCGTATGTTCCATCGTTTACAAGGATGATCTGCCCATAGGGATCACCCTCCTCGTCTAACCCGAAGGCAATCCCCTGCGTGGCCAGGTTGCCCGGCAGGAAGGTGCCCCCTGATTCCAACAGGCTTAATCCGGCGGAGCCGGAAACCGCCCAACTGAGGATGCCGACAAGAATTACCAAGCGCGACCGGGCCGCTACGCCGGACGCCGGCGCACGATTTTCGAGGGTGTTAGCTTTCATAAATAGGATGGCTTATTTAGGTTGCTTTTATCATGGCGGAATCGACCCGATCCAGTCTTCATTCTGACCAAACGTTCAACGAATAACTGCGAATAAACCGATCTGCTGATAGTTGTATTTAAAATAGAAAATATTTTAGCCTGGGCAAGATAATTCGTCCGGTTCGCGAAGGTTTTTTGGGGTGTGCTTAGGTTCGATAGCCGCTCACTATAATTGTGGCATCGCTATCGGGTGCGGAAACCTACGATACAGCAGACTGTAGGGCAGGTTTCCTAACCTGCTGCCTGCCTGCCGCGCTTCTCTTGGCGCAGGCAGGTATCGCCGATTTCAAATCGGCATACCGTGCGCCGGCCGAACGCGAAGCAGGTAAGAAACCTGTGGCTCATGCCAGGATGGAACGGGCCGTTGGCGCTGCGAACCCGGAGGGGTCAAAGCCATTAGGCGGTGGTTGAGCGCAGCGACACCACCGGTAACCGGATCGGGTAGATTATCCATCCCGGAGGGATGCCAGCGCCCTCTGTGATCCCTCCGGGATCATATCCTGGGGTCCCTGCGGAGTGGCCGACCGGAAAGCGGCGATCAGTTGCTGGATTTCCCGCTCTTGGGCCAGGAGGATTTGCGGTGGAGGCGATAGCTCTTTTTTTGAGTGGGCGGCCAGTTCGGCGCGGGTTTGGTCAATGATGGCTTGAGCGTAACGTTCGGTGAGATCTTGGAATTGGTGATAGCCCTCGATGGCTTGTTGCACGGCCTGAGCCTGGTCGCCGCCGGCAATTCTCATTATGGCGTGACTCAAGCTTGTCCTTCACTTTGTCCATCACTTTATTGCAGCGCTTTTGAGCAGCCTTAGGGACAAAGTGAGAGACAAAGTGGAAAGAAGGTTCAAAATGAGAATTGCCTGGTCGCCGCGAGGGGCTCTTGACCGGCGTTCCCTTTTCGCTATACCTATCGCCGGAACTGACTGCGCCGGGCGGGGGGACCTGGTTGGGTGATCCGGTTAACCGCCTGCCCTCGAGCGGCATGATTAAAAGCGATGAAATACGCCCCAATTGACCCTGGTTTGTTTAAAACCAATCGCGAACGGTTGGCCAAGCTGATGCCGCCGAAGTCGCTGGCGGTTCTGAACTCCAATGATATGCTGCCTACCAATGCCGATGGCACGATGCGTCTCTGGCAGAATTCGGACTTGTTTTATCTCAGCGGGATTGATCAGGAAGAGAGCATCTTCTTGCTTTACCCCGACGCGTCGGACGAGAAACGGCGGGAGATTTTGTTCCTGCGTGAGTCCAATCCGACCCTGGCCACCTGGGAAGGCCATAAACTGACCAAGGACCAAGCCCGGGAAATCTCGGGCATTAAAACTGTGCTGTGGCTTTCCGATTTTCCCCGTGTCTTCCACCAGCTCATGTGCGAATGCGATGGGGTCTGCCTGAACACGAATGAACACCAGCGCGCCGTCGTCGAGGTGGAGACGCGCGACGCCCGCTTTGTCCGGGATTGCCGGCGCCGGTATCCGCTGCACGATTATCACCGTTTGGCGCGCTACATGCACCGGTTGCGGATGGTAAAGTCGGACCTGGAAATCGACCTGATCAAGAATGCGTGCGCCTTGACCGCCAAGGGCTTCCGCCGGGTGCTCGAATTCGTCAAACCCGGCGTTACGGAGATGGAGATCGAGGCCGAATACGCGCAAGAATTCATCCGGGGCGGAGGTGGTTTTGCCTATCTGCCCATCATCGCCTCGGGCAAGAACGCCTGTGTGCTGCATTATATCGATAACGATCAAGTGTGCCGGAAGGGCCAATTAGTCCTGCTTGATGTGGGCGCCTCTTACGCCCATTACCATTCCGATCTCACCCGGACCCTGCCGATTTCCGGTCGATTCACGCGGCGGCAGAAAGAGGTCTACAACGCCGTCCTGCGCGTCTTTCGGGAGACGATCCGCCGCATGGTGCCCGGCAAATTGTCGAAGGACCTGCAGAAAGAGGCCGAGCAACTGACCGAGAATGAATTGCTCGAGTTGGGCTTGATCAAGAAGACCGCCGTCAAGAAACAGGACCCCGACAAGCCGGCCTTCAAGCAATACTTCATGCATGGCGTGTCGCACCCGCTCGGTCTCGACGTGCACGATGTGGGTTGTACCACCGAACCGATGCAGCCGGGCTGGGTGCTCACCTGCGAACCGGGAATTTATATCCCGGAAGAAGAACTCGCGGTGCGACTGGAAACCGACATCCTCATCACCGAGAACGGCAATATCGACCTGATGTCCGACGTTCCCATCGAGGCCGAGGAAATCGAGCAAATCATGAACGCCCGGGGCGCCTCCGAATAGCGGGGCGGATGCGTCATTTTCACGCATTTTGCGTGAAATTCATCAAAT
This sequence comes from Candidatus Omnitrophota bacterium, assembly GCA_023473405.1. Lineage (GTDB taxonomy): Bacteria > Verrucomicrobiota > Verrucomicrobiia > Limisphaerales > UBA1319 > JAMCZD01. Next base: position 3,221 of record JAMCZD010000538.1, on the reverse strand, counting down.
AGCCGGATGATCGGTCCGGATTCCGGGTTTACCATGCGGGTTGATCACGGTGGCACGGCTGTTGCTGGAATAAATTCGCGCGAAAAAATTTGACACGGTTTATGAATCGTCTAAACTGCGCACATCATTAATCCAAACAGTTAAGATATGAAAAAAGGTTTCAGAAAATACAAAATCGGGGCTTTCACGCTCATCGAGCTGTTAGTCGTTATTGCCATCATCGCAATTCTCGCCGGTATGCTCTTGCCTGCTCTCGCCAAAGCCAAGGCCAAGGCCCAGCGAATCAAATGCGCCAGCAACCTCAAGAACGTGGGCTTGGCATTCCGGGTATTTGCCACTGACAACCAGGACCAATACCCCATGAGCATCAGCACCAACGCCGGTGGCGCCTCCGAGTATTGCGCCAGCGGGACGCTACTCCGGCCGAATATCTACCGCATATTCCAGGCCATGTCCAACGAGCTGAGCACGCCAAAGATTATTCTTTGCCCCAGCGACTCGGGCCGGATTGAAGCCACGAACTTCCAGAACGACATGGAACGTCCTGGCGCCGTAGGCACCATGCGGCAGAATAATTCGGTCAGCTATTTCATTGGTATCCAAGCTCAGGAAACGTATCCTTCGATGCTCCTGGCCGGTGACCGCAACATCACCAACGCCAATCCAAGAGTTGATGTGTTTACGACCCCAACGGTAGCCCAAGTCGTTATTCTCGGCACGAACCATATCGCTACCATCGGCGCTGGCTGGAATGACAAGATGCATCAGAACGCCGGCAACGTGACCCTGGGTGACGGCAGCGTGCAGGAACTTAGCGTTTCCCGCTTGCGCGATCAATTGCGCAAGATGATAACCGTCGGAACCATTCTCGCCATCCCCAACTAAGCTAAAACAAAAACCTGTCAAAATTTAATGAAAGGCATCCCGCTGGGATGCCTTTTTGTTAATGGCAAAGGGCGAAGAGTGAAACGCGAGGGGCGAAGAAGAGGGAGGACTGAAGGCGGCCAATGACTCTCCGGGAAGGTGCGCGCAGATCGGGTTCTCGCGGTGATTTCTCAGCTCATTCTTCCACGACATGAGGGGTCAGGAAAATGACCAGCTCATCTTTTTCCTTGGACTGGAAGGTGCCTTTGAAGAGCCAGCCAAGGACGGGGATGCTGCCCAGGAACGGGATTTGGCGAACGGTTTTGGTTTGTTTATCCTTGATCAGGCCGCCGATGATGATGGTTTCACCGTTGCCGACCCGGATGAGAGAGGAACTCTGTTTGATATCGAGGACTGGCGCCGTGACGCGATTGGTGGAGGTGCCGGTGGATTCGGTCCCGGCCAGGCTGGTGATGACGGGGGAGACATCGAGCGTGATCCATTTATTGCTCGAAATCTGCGGGGTAATAGCGAGAATGGTTCCGACGGTTATCATCTGGAAGCCGGTATTTTGAAAAGTACCGCCGGCGCCGCCGAGGGTCCCGGCAATGAACCCGCTCGAGCTGAAGAAAAACGGGGTATCGGTGCCGATCTTGATGATGGCGGTTTGATTGTTCAAGGAGCGCAAGCGGGGTTGGGAGACCACACGCACCTCGCCTTGTTGTTTGAGGGCTTCGAGGGTGGCGGCGATCTGGCCGTATTTGCCTGGCCCGGGAATGAAGCTGGCGAAAACAGAAGGCGCGCCACGGGTAACGCCGCCGTCGGGACTCGCCACGATGTTCGTCACGGCCAGGGTGAGGTCGGCCTGTTTGATGACCCGTTGCCAATCCACTCCGAGGTGAAACTGGTCGTTCAAGGCGACCTCATAAATCTTCGCCTCGATTTCGACCTGCCGATGGAGCGAGTTTCGCATCAAGGCGATGATCTGTCCGACGTTCTCGACGACATTGGGACGGTCAGTTACCTGGATGATCCCGGCCATTTTGTCGATCATCAGCCTGCCGTTGGCGGAAATGATCAACTTCAATTGCGTTTCGAGTTCCTTCCAAAACTCGATGCTGTCCTGCTGTTGCAGTTCAATCGCTGAGCCGCTGGTCCCGCTCAAGCTGCTGCCGCCCCCGTAACCACCGCCTCCGTAGCTTCCGGCCATGCCGCCACCGCCACCGCCGTTGATGCCTCCCCCGCCGAGGCCTCCCCCGCCATAACCGCCGCCGTGGCCGCCGCCTGCGCCGCCTCCGAGTGAAACCATGCTGTACCCGGAGCCACTGCGCACCAGGCGCGGGTAATCGAGCGTGAAGATGCGGGTTTCCATGCCATGGACGCGGATCAGGCCGTCCTTATTTTCCCAATAATAGCCGTGGGCATCGAGGATTGCCTCCATCACCTGGTCCAGCGGCAGATTCTTGATATCGACGGTGATCTGGCCGGTGATGTCCATGTCCGGGACGATGTTGAGATTATTGGCTCGGGCGAACAAGGCCAGCGCCTGGGTGATGTCGAGGTTATCGGCGCGAAAGGAGTAGAGAGTTTTACCGGTGGTAATCGTGGTGGCCGGGGATAGTCCACCGGTTACCCCGGCGCGCCTGAGGATTTCGCTCTCGGTCTCAGCTACATCGGGGGGAACCTGGATAGTAGTCGAGGCCGGGTTGGATGAAGCGAGGACGATGGAATCCGCCACGGAACCCGAAGGCATGGTTGAACTTGAGGTGTTCCTGGCAGTTCGCGCGTAAACAAGCGGCGAGGTTCCGTACGGCTTGGCGAGACCGTTCCAGCTCGAGTCCGCCAGAAAGGCGAGCAGCAAGAGGACGTAGAGCAAGCTATTTTCAAAACCGACACGTATCAGCCTCATATGATATTTAAACGGTTCTCAAGGCCGCGCTAGCGTGGCGGTCCCGACTCGGGTGCCCGGTTGGTAATGTTCATCTTATTCTCGCCCGCCTTGCTGGGCACAGTTCCGTTAAACTTGAAGTCGAGGCGTACAAGTCCGGCTGTTCCGCGCAACCATACCCAATCGTCCTCGATCTTTTCAACCTTAAACCCGGCCACCGAATCGCCTTCGCCGACTACCTTGCCATTGATGACGGCCAACCGCCGCGAGGTTTGCTGCCAAAGAGCCTGCAGCATCAGAAGCGGTTGATTGGTTCGGCTCGAGTTGCCGGCGGCTTTGCCTCCTTGACCGTCGCCGGCGGCACCGAATGGATCGCGGTGCTGAAATCGAATCCAGCCCACCTGGCTATAATCAATGGATTGGCCGGGGATGATATCCGTAATAGACGGCGCGGGGGGGTTGAACCGGG
>JAMCZD010000013.1 GCA_023473405.1 Candidatus Omnitrophota bacterium | reverse complement strand
CGATAAACCACGGTGGACATGGCGCCGAGACGCACCCCGGTTCGGGCGGAATCCATGGCCACATTGCCCCCTCCGACGGTGATGATATGCCGTGCGCGGATGGGCGACGTGGCATAATTGGGGAAATCATAGGCCTTCATCAGGTTGATCCGGGTAAGGAATTCATTGGCTGAATAGACGCCGATGGCGTTTTCTCCTGGAATATTCAAAAACATCGGAAGCCCCGCCCCGGTGCCAATGAACACGGCGTTGAACCCCTGGTCTTCAAGCAATTGCTCGACCGTTTCCGTCTTGCCGATGACGTAATCAGTAAGGATTTGAACACCCAGCCGGCGCAGGTTGTTGATCTCGGCCTGGACGATGTACTTGGGCAGGCGAAACTCCGGAATGCCATACATTAGCACTCCCCCGGCCAGGTGCAGCGCCTCGAAAACCGTAACCTTGTGCCCCAGCCGCGCCAATTCCCCAGCCACCGTAATTCCGGCCGGCCCAGCCCCGATCACGGCCACTTTCTTGCCCGTCGCAGGAGGCAAATTGGGCTCCGGCTCCCCGCCGTGCTCGAGAGCGTAATCGGCGGCAAACCGTTCGAGACGCCCGATGGCCACCGGCTCGAATTTCTTGCCCAGGATGCATTGGGCCTCGCATTGGGTCTCCTGCGGGCAGACCCGCCCGCAAACCGCCGGGAGGGAAGTCTGCTCCTTGAGCTTGGTAGCGGCTTCGATGAATTGTCCGCCGGCAATCAACTTGATGAATTGAGGTATGGCTATGCCGACCGGGCAACCCTCGACGCACTTCGGCTTCTTGCAATCAAGGCAACGCGAGGCTTCCTCGATGGCCGTTTCAGGCGCGTAACCCAACGGCACTTCCAGGAAATTCCGGGAACGCCGCCTAGCACTCTGCTCAGGCATGGGATGCCGGGGCAGGCGCTGGGATTTCTTTTCAACGGATTTGGTGGGGATTTCCATAATTTGAATAAAATGGGTTTGCAGGGCGGTGCTGCGCCGACGCCTTAATATCATGAACGCTGTGGAAAACGTTCCTACCCCGGTGGCGGAGAGCGCCCCGTCCGGATTTAACAATGCTGATGGACGTGGGCATGTTCGGTTTCCTGTGCCAAGGCCTCGATCTCGACCTTGGTGTAGGCTGATCGACGGGCGGATAACTCGTCCCAATCTACGGCGTGGCCCTCGAAAAAGGGTCCGTCCACGCAGGCGAATTTGGTCTTCCCCTGGACGGATACCCGGCAGGCGCCGCACATCCCCGTTCCATCCACCATGATCGGATTCAAGGCGACGTAGAGTGGGATGTCAAAAGGACGGGTGGCTTCCTCGGTCAATTGCATCATGAAAGTGCAGCCGATGGCCACCATGAGGTTGGGCGGTTCCGGTCCTCCGAGCCATTCGGCAAAGACGTCTTGAACCCCGCCTCTGCGTCCACGGCTGCCGTCGCGAGTGGTAAACACCAACTCGTCACAAACGGAGCGCAAGCGGTCTTCCATGTAGAGCAGGTATTGGCTGCAGGCCTCGATGACGCAGCGCACCTTGTTGCCGGCCCGCTTCATCGAGCGCGCCAGCGGATAAATCGCCGCGATCCCGTAACACCCCCCTCCCAATGCCACCGAACCGACGTTCCTTATCGGGAACGGCGTGCCCAGCGGACCGCTGACGTGGGCGATCTGATCGCCGGCTTGGAGCATGGCAATTTCGCGGCTGGACCGGCCCACCTCTTCCACCACAAAGGTAATGGTGCCGGTGGCGCGGTCCCAATCGGCCAAGGTGTATGGCGCGCGCTCGGACGTCTCCTTAACCATGACAATTACGAACTGTCCGGGGCGGGCATGCTGAGCGATGGCGGGGGCCTCGATCTTGACGAGGTGGAAATTGGGCGCCACCTCTTCCTTCGATACCACGGGAAATCGCTTGCCTGTTTCGGGCCGTTTTTCGGGAGCTGTCCGCATGATTCCCAAGACCTCGAGTGCGGGAACTAAATCGGCCAGGTTATGACCGCGGAATCGGTCAGCCAAGGTCCGGGCATTGTCTCGAGGAGCAACAGGCAATGGTGCAGGGACGGCATCCTCGGAGATATCCTTCGCTATTTGGAAGGGAAATTCATAATCAAATCCCTGGGCGCCCATGGCCTTGGCCAGGTCCACCGTGGTTTTCCATTCGATGCGTGCCTGTCCAGGCGATGGCAATGCCGGCCCGAGGGTCTTGACTTCGTTGGCCGCCGTCCGGAAGGTGCCGGTCACCTCGGAAAGAACCGCGGCGGGGAGCACTGCGCTGGCCCGAAGCGAAACGTTCGAGGGAACGATGTCCGCGACCACCAGGTAGTCCAGGGCGTCCAACTCCGGCGTGTCCAGGTAATCACCTGTCAGCCAAACGGCCTTGATCTTGCCGCAATGAATATCGGCGCCTAGAGCGGTGAGCGCCGGGTGATTCCGGTTTGCGCCTGCCGGCACACGAACGATCCTGCCTTGCATTACCTGGCGCGCGAACTTCTCGTAGATGAAGTTCGTCTCCCGAATCTCCGCTTCGCCAATGACCATGGCGAATTGGCCGTTGCCCTGAAATGGCTGCAACCGCACGGCCAGGGCGGCGATGGCTTCGCTCCATTCGACCGGGATCAATTCGCCCCGTTCGCGGACCATGGGAAACTGCAAGCGCTGGTGGGTGCTCATCAATTGAGCAAAGGCGAACCGGCCCACGGCGCAGAGCCTCGAGTCCCGCTCAAAATGAGTCATCCGGGTGGCAACAACCTTGCCATCGCTGGTCTGTTCGACCAGGGAACAACCCTCCGGGCATAGGGTGCAGGTGCTCGGCAACCGCCCTTCCGGCCGGCCATACCAACGGGCATATCTATCGGTAAGACTGCCGGTGGGACAGATGTCCACACATGCGCCGCAAAACGTGCAACCTGAATCAACCCAGCTTTGGTTGAATAATGTGCCGATGCGCGCCTGTTTGCCGCGTTTAATTATGCTGATCGCCGGGCGGCCGTGGATCTTCTCGCAGATGCGCCAACACCGGGCGCACAGGACGCAGAGGTTCAAGTCGCGATCGATGAACGGATCGATGCGCTCGATATTCTGGCGCGAGTAAATCGTTCGGAGGTTGAGTTCGCTCGAACCGGCCTGCAAGGCCATCCCGCGCAGATCGCACGACGGACGGTTGCTGCACAGGGCGCAACGGGTGCTGCGACCGGCCTTGGCCGGACGCGGACGGTGCTTTTCACAACGCTCCCGGTACTCGCACACCAGACACGAATTGGGATGGCCGGACATCAAGAGCTCAAGGACACGGTTGCGGAGCTTCTGCAATTCGCGCGATTGCGTCCGCACCACCATGCCTTCTGCCGCCGGCGTGGTGCAGGAGGTGGGATATCCGCGCACCCCGTCGATCTCGACAATGCAGAGGCGGCAGGCCCCGTAAGGCGGAAGCGCCGGGTGATCGCACAGCGAGGGGATTTCGATCCCGGCCTCACGCGCGGCCTGCAAAACTGTCTTGCCCGGCTGGCAGGTCAGTTGCCGGCCATCGATAGTCAGGGTTATAGGATTCATGATCTAAGATAACTCTAGTTCACGCTCACGGCGTCATAACGGCAGGCCTCGGCACACGCCCCGCATTGAATGCAGCGTCATTGAACGATCACCTGCGCCT
>JAMCZD010000148.1 GCA_023473405.1 Candidatus Omnitrophota bacterium | reverse complement strand
GATCGCCTGCTGGTCGGATTACCAGGGTCGGTTTCGGCCTTTGTTGTTGGCTCCTCGATGGTCTCCTCCGGCGCCAGGGCTTTATCCGGCGCCCTGACCGGCTTGGGCGGCGGCGGTTTGGCGATTTCCAGCATTCCGTTGGCGAACTCGATGACGTGGCCCTGATGGATCAACCAGTGCAAGTCGCGAATGACGGCGGTCATCTCGGCTGTTGGTTGGGCGGGTTCGACGCCAACCGCCTGGGCAACCGTTGCATCCAGCGTCACCGGGGCGGCATCGGCCGGGGTATTGGGGCTGGGAGGGGCCAGGGCTTCGATCAGTTTTCGCCGGTTGGTATTGGGATTAAGATTGATGAAATGGATGATGCTCTTGATGCCCTCGGAAACCGGCGTGACATTCAGGTCGAGGTAATGCGGCCTCGAGACAGCCACATGCGTGACGGTCTTATTCACCTTGAAGAATTGCAAACCCAGCGAGGAGAACATCTGGCTCAAGGCGTTGACCACCTTTAACGGGAAACGACGCTGTTCCTCCCACGCCCGCCGAGCCAGGGCGTGCAATGGCTGCGATGGCAATGCGCGCGCGGCCACGCCGCTTAAAGCAAAGAAAGGAACCGACTGAATGACATGGGCAAGGTGAACTTCCCGGAAATGCTTTTCCACCTCCTCACGACTGCCCAGTTTCAGCGTCTCCGGCACGTTCAAGCAGATGTATTGGGCTCGCCAGCTCTGGTCTTCCTGCCACTGCTTCACCACGGCCTCGTCCCGGACGATCTTGACGCGGGCCTTGTAGACTTCGAACGGGATATGCGAGAACCGTTCGGCGTGGAGCTTATGCAGTTTGCTCTGGTAATCGTGATAATTGGGAGGACCGAGGATCGTGCCGCTCATCCCGCATTGCGCCACGAAGGTGAAGACGCCCCTGGGTGGGTCGGTCGCGATTCGTTCCGTTTGATAAAAAGTGGAAAAATGACGGCTCAGGACGTGGTCAACCGCTTCGTTCTCGGACAGCCAGAGGGTTTCGTCGAGTGAACAGACAAACAGCGGCTGAGCCGGTTGGCCATCGGGCTTGTTGATCACGCTGAACCGCACATTGTAGCGTTCCGGTTTCTTGAGAATCAAATGCCCAATCTCGAACAGCGGGTAGGCCAGGCCGGTGTGCTTAATATGGCGCGCCAGGGATTCAACGCCTTTCTCGTCCGGCAAAATGGCCAGTTCCAATTCCGGCAACACCATGGGCGTCTGGCGTCGTTCCTCGTCCCGCCGTCTTCTTGGTCCGCCCTGCGGGCCGCGATCGCCGCGTGCACCATCGCGTCCAGCAAAAGGGGCGCGCGGTGAATCCCCGGAGCGTTCCCGATGCGGCCCGTGTTCCCGCCGGTCGCGATGGCGGTCGCGTCCTGGTCGTGGCCGTTCGAAACGGTCCTCAGCTTCGCCTACGAAATCTGCGAAACGATTTACCGCCGGAGACTGTTGCGCCCAGGCCGGTAAAAAATGCAGGTCCAGGTCAAAATTAGATTCTGGCATGTTGTTCATGTATCACCAACCTCAGAACGGGCAAGACCCGTTCATCGGAGTCATTCTCCACCAGCATGGGGGCACTTTCCTCAGATTGCAAGCGTTGGATTTTCGTTGCCGAGGCAAAGAGTAGCATCGAACGCCGGTTCGATCATTATTTAATTAAATTCATTACCATTTTGCCTGGCGCGATGTAACCTAAGGCCATGTCGTCTTCAGGCCCGTTGTTCGAGTTGATCCAGGTTAGCAAACGCTATGAACCGGTCCATCAGTCCGATCCGGTCGAGGTCCTCAATAACCTGACCCTGCAAGTCGAGCCTGGGGAATCGGTGGCCATTGTGGGCCCATCCGGCTCGGGCAAGAGCACCTTGCTGAACATTATCGGCACGCTCGATCAACCCACCAGCGGAGAGGTGCGCCTGGACGGGCAGGACCTGGGTCAACTGGATGAATCGGCCTTGGCCGCACTCCGCAATCGGAAAATCGGTTTCGTCTTTCAAGCGCATTACCTGCTGCCTCAATGCAATGTTCTCGAAAATGTGCTGGTCCCGACGGTTGTCTGCTCGGACCTGGTTCTCAAGGCGGCGGCTCCGAGCCGGGCCAGCCGATTGTTGGAGCGCGTGGGTTTGGGAAATCGTTTATACCATCGCCCAGCCCAGCTCTCCGGCGGCGAACAACAGCGAGTGGCGGTGGTCCGTGCTCTTATCAATTGTCCCGAGGTCATCCTTGCCGACGAGCCGACGGGCGCCCTGGACCGTGCCTCAGCGGAGAAATTGGGACAATTAATGATTGAACTGAACCAGGAAGAACAGGTCACCTTAATCGTGGTAACTCATGCGGTTGAATTGGCTCGGCATATGCGTCGCGTGCTCGAATTGCGTGACGGGCAGGTGCGCCCACTCGAGCACGATGTCGGCTGATCTCGCCGTCATTCGCCAACAATGACCTCCTGGACCCTTGTTTGCCGCAGCCTCCGACACCATGCCCGCTCTCATTTGGGTGTGCTCCTGGGCGCCGCGATCGGCAGCGCCATTCTCGTCGGCGCGCTTGTCGTGGGAGACTCGGTCCGCGTCAGCCTGCGCGACTTGGCGCTCGCCCGGTTGGGCAAGGTCCAATTTGCCCTGGCCTCACGCGATCGTTTCTTTCGCACCCAATTGGCCGGCGGTCTTCAATCCGCCTTGCCCGCCACTGCCGTTGCCGCCCTTCAGTTGCCGGGAATCGCCGTTCGCGCCGACGATACCGCCCGCGCCAACCGCGTCCAGGTCATTGGCGTTGACGGTTCGTTCTGGCAGTTGAGCCCGGGGCCAGTTGATTCGCCCGCTTTACCCGGCGATGCCGTTTGGCTTAACCGGCGTCTGGCCGGTCGGCTTGACGCCCGGGTCGGCGACACCATCGTGTTGCGTGTAACCAAGCCCAGCCTGCTCTCCCGCGATGCCCCGGTTTCACCCCAGGAAAACGCCTCGATGGCAATGCGCCTGGTCGTCCGAAGGATTCTCGCGGACAGTGACTTGGGCAACTTCAGCCTGCAAGCCAACCAAATCCCGCCCTTCAATGCCTTTGTCTCGCTGGCCGGCCTCCAAGCCAAGCTGGACCTGGCCGGACGTGCAAACTTGCTTATGGTGGGCGGTGCGCCAGGCAAAAAACCGGGGTCGCTCGATGCAGGTGCCGCGTCGCAGCCGCCCAGCCTCGATTCCGTTGCAGCCGCCTTGCGCGCTCATTGGCAATTGGCCGATGCGCAACTCGAGCTGCGTCCTTTGCCGGCGGCAGGCGCCCTCGAACTCCGGACCAGCCGCGTCTTCCTGGATGCCAATGTCAGCCGTGCCGCCCTTGGGATCGACGCCCACGCCGGCGGCGTTCTGACCTACTTCGCCAATGATCTCAGCACCAGCCGGCGCGCCTGTCCCTATTCCATCGTGACCGCGATGTGTGCGCCTGTGGTGCCCGCCGGCATGCGTGATGACGAAATCCTCATCAACCAATGGCTGGCCAACGATTTAAAAGCCAGGCCCGGCTCCATTATCAGCTTGAAATATTATGTTGTCGGGACCATGCGCACACTCGAAGAACGCCGGCAACAATTCCGCGTGCGCGCCGTTCTGCCTATGCGCGGTCCGGCTGCCGATCGCAACCTGATGCCGGACT
>JAMCZD010000067.1:2615-3659 GCA_023473405.1 Candidatus Omnitrophota bacterium | reverse complement strand
CAAGCGTAATTCTAACATTTCCAGCTCGCGACTAATGAAAGGCAAATTACACCGCTATCGCACCGCGGATGAACCGTGACTTTGGAATCGGCGTTCATGCTCATAAGGGTGGAGTGGGTAAATGGGCCAAACTCATCTGGGCCAGCAGCGTGGTTAACTGCTGCTGCCATTGAGGCGGAGGCGGGAGCGAAGGCGGCGACAAGGCCGGCTCCCGGCTTTGCGTCTCGGCAGGCTGAGGCCAGCTGTGCATCCAGGCGGCCACGCCCTGGCGGGCCAACAAAACCAAACCGAACGGCTCGGCTTCCAACGCCTGGCCGCCCGCCAGCGCCGTCTGGCGCAACGCCTCATAACGTTGCTTCCATGCGGCGGCCGGAGTTGCCAATGGCGGACTGGGTTGGCAGTGGTTCATGTGACTCGCCCCCCTTTTGCCCTGCCGTTGAGGGCCTTTTGGATCGTGCGGGGATGCAAATTGACCCCGAAGCGTTGACGCACCCGGCGGGCCAACTCCTCGGCTTTGATGTCGGACTCGGCGGCGACCTGGTCCTTAAAGTACTGAAGGACCTCATCGGTCAATTTGCGAGGCGCCTTGGGGCCCCGCTTGTGAGGTAAAAGCCCTTCGAGGCCCTGCTCCTGAAATTGGTTTTGGGCTTGGTAGATCGTTGGACGCGACAAGCCAAAGTCTCTGGCGGCCTTGGCCACCGGATAGCTTTCGATCTCCAACGCCCGGAGGGTCTCGTATTTGAGTTGGAGCAGATCCTCGGGATCAAAGAAAGAGGATTGCTGAAAGAGCGGATGGCGCACCTGCCCGGCGCGGGCATTGAAGGTGCCGCTGGCCTGCAGGGCCTTCCGTTTGGCTTCGGGATCAGAGGGCATAAGTGTAAACGTAATTATGCCACACTGCCTCACCTCCAGCGCGGTTGTCAACAGGAATATGCCGCAATCAGCTCTCGCAATTACAGCACATAATCGCGAACAAATAGCTCCGTCACGGTTCATCCGCGGTGCGATAGCGGTGTAATTTGCCTTACATATCCGGCTTAATTT
>JAMCZD010000067.1:0-2605 GCA_023473405.1 Candidatus Omnitrophota bacterium | reverse complement strand
AAGCTATCTCTCGTCCGGCAACCAGATAATAGACCCGCCATTGCCCCCAAGCGCGGCGCAACTCGACCCACTCAAAGCGCCGGCCGCGCCAGGGGTGAAAAGGATGGGTAACGGTGAAAAACCGTTTTGGTTCATTCGCCTTAGGTGCAGTCCGCACCCCAGACCAATGGCAAGCAGGAGGTATTTTGGGGCCAGATCGAGGGCCGCTTGCTCCCCATGCTCGAAGGGGTCGCCGACTTGACCCAGGCCCTGCTCAACGAGGCAACCCTGGCCTGGGTCGAGATGGAATACCACCGCACCGTTCACTCCGAGACCGGCCAGAGCCCCTTGCACCGCTTCCTTAACGTTTGTGCAAAAATGAATTAGATGAACGAGAAACCCCCCGGCTTTGCCGGGGAGACTCCCAAAGTTTGACATCTCCGGGAGTCTATTGAGCATTCCTGTTGTGAACCGCTCAAGTTCGGCAACAGGAAGCTCAAATCGTGAATGATTCGAAAGTCTAACCATACCAAGTGGGAATGCAAATACCATGTGGTGTTCATGCCAAAATATCGCCACAAGGCGCCAGCACTTCTGGGCAAGGGGAGATTGGGTATCGACGGTGCGGCACAACGAGGCCGCCGTGCGGAAGTACATCCAGGAGCAGGAAAGGGGGAACATCAACGTCTCGATCAGTTGGGACTGTTTGAGGGGCAAAGCCGCTTTGAGCGGTTCGCAATTTCAGGCCTCCGGCTTTGCCGGAGGTCGCTGACGATTTTAGTTGGGCAGGAGCGTGTAGTTCCACTCGGGAAGAATAGGATGTTCTTGAAGGAGGATTTCCTCCATTTGTCGCGCTGATACCTTCTGGCCGGTCTCGTAATGTTTGGTGATAAGGTATCCGTTGACCTCCAATCCGGTCTGAGTGGTCGTTTCGCTAATCAGGCGCACGATCGTCTCGTAGCTGTCCAGAGGCTGGCCGGCCCAGTGCTTGCTGATTTCGCTGAATAGACGATGCTCCCGGATTCCATTTGGAGGCACCCGTCGGATAATGACAGACGGTTATCGACAAACCAAAACGATCGACCACCTGCCGTTGGAGTTCATATTTCCAAGCCTTCACCCGCGCCCCATTACTGCCCCCGCCGTCCGCCAAAATAAGCAGTTCGCTCGCCTCGGGATAATCCCGGGAGCCCGAATAACGCCACCACCGGGCGATGTTCCCGGCCGCAAAGGCCGGCGTGTCATGCGAGGTTCCGACAAAGACCCAGCCCCGGTTGGCACTCGGGTCGAAGATGCCGTAGGGACTGGCCATTCCTTTGGCTTGTGAGCGAAAATCGTGATCGTTTACCGGCACCGGCGCTTGGCTCCAGACCCGACCGTTGTTCTTGAAGTTGCCCACCATTTCCTTCTTTTTGGTGTCCACACTGATGATAAGAGCAGTTGGCCCAGTTGGCTCAAGAGGGCGGGCGTTTTTTTTCGGCCCGCAGACGTCCGCCACCGGCCTTTCGAACGCGCTCGCGCTGGACCTCCCCCGCCAAGAGTTCCCGGCGACCGCGCGCCACGGTTTGCTCGTCCAGTCCCAAGACCTCGGCCAGGAGACGATCCCCGCCGTGGCCCAGATTGAAGCTCTCCAATCCGGCATAGAGCCGGCGTTGCTGTTCGTCCAGCAAGCTATAGAACAAAACCCGCGCCGCTCGAAGCTCTTCCTGGCGCGGATCAAGCATAGGTTCCAGGGCCTGACGCCCGGCCCACTGTTCCTGCTGCCGGGCCCGCTCCTTGGCCGTGTAGAGATAAAGCCCCTGAAAAACCACTCGATCCAATCGATCGGCTTGAAACAACTGGCGCAGGGCATCTTTGACTGGCACGTGCAACAACCCCTCCAGTTCAGCGATCAAATATCCAGCCGACGCCTCCTCCACTTGGGCTGCGGCGGTGTCCAGCAGCGTGCCGTGCTGCGAAAACCACGCGCCCCGACAGGTCCATAAACCATGGGCATCGAACCGGGGGATGGATTTGAGGGTGTAAAACCCGCCTCGATGGGAATAGCTGGTTTGGTAGGAGAGGGTCGAGAGCTTGCGGAACACAGTGAGATCAGCCTGGGTGCCCAAAACGGCTTTCATTTCGGGCATGGTGAGGGCGCCGGAGCGATGGAAGAGGTCCACCAGGGGTTGGATGACACATCGAATCGGTCTCATAATGTTAGAATAACGCCTATTTAGCTGTTTATCAAGCGTAATTCTAACATTTCAAGCTCGCGACTAATGAAAGGCAAAATCGTCTCCCAATGGCCTTATAAATGGCCATATTGAGGTTTAGAGAATTCAGCAAACAAGTTTAGACCGGTCTGCTTTAGGATAGACAAGCGCCTACAAATAATTAAGTTATTTATGCACGGTCACTTAAGTTGCCAGGACTTTTATAGGAGAGATGCACTATGTCACACGATTCCGACGGCGACTCACAAAGACAAAAAGGGCGCCCTCCATTGGTTCCAGATGAAGCCGCTGACGGCACAAGGCGGCCAGACCGTCAATCCCCTTCCTGAAATCTACCGGCTCGACGGCCAAGAGAATCCGCATCTGGGGGGCGAGTTGGATCATGCGCGCTGCCTCCACAGCCCTTGGGC
>JAMCZD010000131.1 GCA_023473405.1 Candidatus Omnitrophota bacterium | reverse complement strand
TGGGCAACCTGAACGCCCTGCCTGACCTTCCGGCTACTCTATTTGCCTCCGGGGCGAATAACCCCGCCTGGTTCCGCCAGGCTACCCTGGGAGCCGGGTCAGTCGAGAAAGCACAACCGGCCAGCATGGTGGACATCCCTGTTTACGTGAATGCGCGTCCGGGTTGCAGCCTGGCGGGTCTGCAATTCCGCGCTACTTTGAGCCCGCAGGGTTACGCTCCTCCCTTGACTGCGCCCCTTCAATACGTTCCCGCTTCCAGCCTGCCCGGGCCGTTTCAGAGTATGTCGCCCAGTCCCAATGTCTTGCTCTGCAGTTGGGCTTTGGTGCCGGCACCCGCGTTCGAACCGCCCCTCCAAGGCAGCAATCAACTGGGGTCCATACGCTTCACCGTTCCCGACACCGCACAGCCCGGACAACTCTACTCGCTTCATTTTTCCTATGTCGACGGCGCTCGCGACTTGAACACCCAATACGACCTCGAATCTATCCCCGCTTCGGTGTGGATCGAGTCCGCCGCCCTCGAGCCTCCCGAACTGGTCTCCGACGAGTGGAAAGCCTACTTCTTCGGCAGCCTTACCAACTCCATTGCCATGGCCAAGGACGATCCCGACGGCGACGGCTTTCCCAATAGTGTCGAATACCAAGCCGGCACCAATCCGCTGCAGCGCGATTGGTCCTGCCGGTTCGACAATGGGAACTTCACCGTCCGATGGTTCGGCGAAACCGGACGGCGTTACGTCGTCGAGTTTTCGCCCGACATGTTCAACTGGACGCAAGTTGGTGATGCATTCACCGGGCTCGGCCAATGGCTCGAGTTTGCGGATACTCGGTCCTCCGCAACGAACCGATTCTATCGTGTACGAACGCAACCGTGAAAACAATAAGCCTGTCATAGCAAATTATAGTTAATCGAATACCCAACCAAGACCATGGCCTTATGAATAAACACATTGTGCTGGCAATGCTGGCTACCGGCGTGTTCACCTGGAACATGCTGTCACAAACGATCGGACCGGTGATTACCAACGGCCTCGCCGAGCCTTATGGCGTGGCGGTGGACACCAACAATAATTATTACATCACCGACAGCGCCAATAACCGCATCGTGAAATACTCCGGCAGCGGGGACGTTTCGGTATTGGCGGGCAGCGGAGATTATGGAACCGAAGACGGCACGGGACTGCTGGCTGCATTCTATAGTCCCCAGGGGATTGCAGCCGTGCCCGCCGGTTTTGTCGTGGCCGACTCCGGCAACCATCGCATCCGACTGGTTACCCTGGATGGTGTAACCTCGACTCTGGCCGGCAGCACGGCCGGGTTCAGCAATGCAGTGGGAGTGGCCGCGCAATTCAACGCCCCGGCAGGACTGGCGGCCGATGCCTCGGGCAATGTCTATATTGCCGACCAGCTCAACAACGCTATCCGCAGGCTCAACCTCGACACCCTGGCCGTCGATACCGTTCTTGCCACCAACATATCGAGACCCGCCGCTATCGCCCTTGACGGTCAAGGCCGCATGTTTATCGCCGATACCGGGAACAACGCCATCAAGGTGTACGAAACCAATACCCTGAAGCTCGTCGCCGGCAGCAATGACCGCGCCGTCAGCGGGTCCGCGGACGCCGTTATCGGGGTAAACGCCTTATTCAAGGGGCCGCGCGGTCTGCTCTGGGTGGGCGGCAACACAGGCCTGTTGGTCAGCGATTCCGGCAACGGCCTCTTGCGCCGCATTTATTTCAATACCAACTATAACACTTACTCGGTCGAGACCTATGCCCGTTCGAGCGACGAAGGTCTAATGACCCCCATCGGCCTGGCTATCGACAACCAAGGCAACACCATCATCGTTGACCTGGGAAAGAACGCCCTGCTTCGCATCCCCACCACGCAAGTGATTCAGCCGCCCGTGATGGCTCCGTCCATCGGCGTGGTTACCCTTGTTACCAATATTTTCAACGACCTGACTACCAAGCTTACACCCGTTGTTAACGGCACTTTCTTCAATGATACCGTTGCCGCTATCCGCGAAAACGACACCAACACCCTCATTCACTACAACCTCGAGGCTACGCAGAACCGGGACGAAGTGCCTGATCCGTCCTCTGCCAGCGGCAACACTCCGCCCGTTTACGCCGATGGTTCGCCCAGCCTGCCTGATTCGATTATCGGCCCCAGCCAGATTCGGCCGGACATAACCATCAAAGCCATCGGGGTTGCCGCCGGGCGCCAGCCGAGCCCGGTGGTCAGCGCCAGCTTCCGGTTCGAGGTCGCCGGCCCGGTCATCATGGGCAATAATCCCGCTTCCTTTGCCTTGACCAACTACACCATCAACGCCGAGATGCGATATACTACCGACGGTTCCGATCCGACCGAGACATCGCGTTTGTATGTTCCCGGCCAGAAACTCAATATCCTGAACGGCACCAACGACGTGGTATTTCGAGTGCGCGGCTTCAAGGCGAACTACCACCCCAGCGTCGTTAGCTCGAAAACGTTCCGGTTCGCCGACCTGCAAACCAGTTCCATCGGCGTTACTCACGATTTCCTTGCCGGCATCGGTTCCACTATCGTCATCCCGGTCGAGGTTAGACTGTTCAACGGAGACCAGCTCCGGACCCTGCAGTTCCGCGCCGAGGTTGCCTCGACCGAGCCCGGTGTGCCACATGTATCGACTCAGTTCCGGCCGCTGAATATAACCACCAACGATTACATCCCAGTGGTGGGTCCCCAGGTTCCCGGAACTAACGCGGTCTTCAATTACTCGAGCTACACCAACGCGGATGGGAGTCCCGGCCTGGCCATCTCTTTCATCGGCACCAACGCGAACATGCTGGTAACTAACGTTGCCACGGTCGCTCTGCTCGCAGTCCCCATCCCGCGCACGGCCTTCGAGGGGCAGCGTTACACGGTAAGCGTGCTCGAACCCTCCGGCACTTCCGACGGCGGTCAAACCCCGGTCCTTATCTCCGCGCTCGGCCCGCGAATTATCACCGTTAGCAACCTCTCCTATGTGGTGGGTGATGTCGCCGTAGCCGAATGGTACAATGCCGGCGACTTTGGCAATGGCAACTTGAACAATAACGATGTCAACCCCGCCTTCTATGCCTCCCTGGGCATTCGCGTTCCCTTCGCTTTCAGCGATCTGTTCGACGCCATGGATGCCTATCCCTTGGATACCGCCGCATCTACGGGCGGTGATGGCCAAATCCGGTTCCTGGACTGGCAGATCACCCTGCTCCGTTCCTTGCGCTTGACCACCAACAATTGGAGCCGCTCCTGGGCGGCGGGCGGAAATCGCCTCTCCTTTAACGCTTCCCTGAACAGCTCACCTGACCTGCCGGCCCAGCGGTTGACCTCCGCCGATGACGGCGTGGTTTGGTCGCGCCAGGCCATCGTTGGCGCCGCAGTTGTCGAAAACGCGCAACCTGGCCAGACCGTGTCGGTCCCCGTTTATCTCAAGGTCACCCACAGCTACAGTGTCAAGGGTCTCCAGTTCCGCGCCATGGTCATCCCCGACGGCGCGGCGCCGCCCCTCGACCAGCCGGTCCAGTTCATCCCCGAGGGCGGCCTGCCGAGTCCCACGACCTTGAGTGGTTTGCAGGAGGGATTGCCCATAAACCAGGCCGCCGGGGCTTGGTCGCTGGTGCAAAACCCATTCCCCCA
>JAMCZD010000141.1 GCA_023473405.1 Candidatus Omnitrophota bacterium | reverse complement strand
GAGCAAACCGGTCCTGCTGCTGCTTCGCGGCGATCACCAGTTGAACGAGACCAAGCTTGCCGGCGTCCTCGGCACAAGCACCTTCCGCCCCGCCATGCCGGAGGAAGTTTTTGCCGCTTTGGGGGCGCACCCGGGCAGTTTAGGCGCTGTCAAGGTGCATGATTTACCGGTTTATGGCGATGAGACCCTGCGCGACCGGAAGGAAATGACGACGGGGGCCAACGAGGACGGCTTCCATCTTCGCCACGTCGATGTTGCGCGCGATATTTCGGTGTCCCATTGGGTCGACCTCCGCACGGTACGGGTTGGCGAGGGTTGTCCGAAATGCGGGCGTCCGCTCAAGATTCAGCGCGCGATCGAGGTGGGGCATGTGTTTCAGTTGGGAACGAAATACAGCGAGGCATTCAACGCCGTCTTTCTTGATGAGTCAGGACGCAAGCACCCGGCCATTATGGGGTGTTACGGTATTGGCGTGACGCGGACCCTCCAGGCCGTTATCGAGCAATCGCATGATCGCGATGGCATCATCTGGCCGGTAAGCGTCGCCCCATACGCGCTCTGCATTACCCCGTTGAACGTGGCGCCGGATGGCCCGGTGATGAAGATCGCCGAGAAGCTCTACACCGAGTTGTCCGCGCGCGGGATCGAAGTAATCCTGGACGACCGCGACGAACGCCCCGGCGTGAAGTTCAAAGACTCCGAGCTGGTCGGTTTTCCGATCCGGATAGGGGTGGGTGAAAAATCACTGGCTCGAGGCGGAGTGGAATTGAAGCGGCGAGGGGGAGATCTGGCCTTGGTCGAGGCGGACAAGGTGATCGAGAGGGTTATCGAAGAATTGGCCAAAGGCTAACGAGTAATTAATTCTTGGCTTCAGGTCTTTTTCTGCCAGACTAATACCATGAAAAAGACCGTCAGTTTTATCGCTCTGCTGGGATTATTGATGGCCGGGTGCGGCAAAAAGGAGGCAACGCCGCCCGCCTCGCCCGCGACCAACGAGTCTTCCTCGAGTGGCAACCCGCTCACGGCGCCTGTCGATTACCTTGGGGCGTTGGACCAAGCGAAAAAGGCCGCCGAACGGACAGCGGATATGGCCTCGATCGGCCAGGCTATCCAAATGTTCAAGACGGAGGAAGGCCGGTTCCCCACCGATTTGAATGAGTTGGTTGCCAAAAAATACTACCCGAAGCTGCCCGAGCCGCCCTATGGCATGAAGTTCGAGTACAACGCCCAGACCGGGCAATTGCGGGTGGTCAAGAAATAGGAGCCACGCGAGGCGGAAGCGCGGCGCCCTCATCCGCGCGTGGAGCGTGAAACGTAGGAGCGTGGGGAGCGTGGAGCGTGGTAGCCTTTAGTCCCTACGTATAGAAATCTACCTATAGAATCTTAGTAAAACGTTTCTCAGAATATTTTGCTTATGCAGCCAGCAGATCAAGTGCCACTTAAGAGAGCTTGTCTGGCGGGGGGCTGGGCCAATGCATGGGGAGAACTCGGTTTGCTTTGCAGGCTGACGTGCGCCAACTGGAGGAACAGATCAATATTTCAAATATCTTTGGCTAGCCTTTAGCCTTTGTCGGATGCCCTCATCGGCGCCCACTAAACCGGGGCCGCGCGGCAGAGCGGCCCCACCATCCCGGCAGGGCAGGGCTACCGCTCGGCTCGTTTTATTGGGAATGCGTCGTTGCCGCCCGGGCGACCGATGGCTAATATGCCGGCATGATGTCCAAAAGCATTGCGCAAGTTGGTTCGTCGTCCCCAGGTTCGGCGCCGAATGCACCGTCAAACCTCCGTGCCGACGGCCGTGCGTGGGGGCAATTGCGACCGTTGCGATTTAAGAACAACATCGCGGCGGCGGCGGCGGGCTCGACCCTGATCGAATGGGGGAACACGCGCGTAATCTGCGGGGTGAGCCTCGAGGAGGCAGTGCCACGCTGGATTAAGGAGCAAGGCGTGCAGGGCGGCTGGCTTACCGCCGAATACTCGATGCTGCCATATTCGACCCATCCGCGAAAACAACGCGATGCAGCCCGGGGTCGGATCGAAGGCCGGACCCAGGAAATCCAACGTTTGATTGGCAGGGCGATGCGCGCCGCGGTGGACTTGGAGAAGTTGGGACCGCGCACGCTCTGGATCGATTGCGACGTGCTGCAAGCGGACGGAGGGACGCGAACCGCGGCGATCACCGGCGGGTATGTGGCGTTGCGTCTGGCGGTGCAGAAACTGCTCGACACCGGCGTCCTGAAGGAGAATCCCCTCAACCATTTCGTGGCCGCCGTGAGCGTGGGCATCGTTAATCAAACCGTTCTGGCCGACCTCTGCTACGCCGAAGATGTCATTGCCGAAGTGGACATGAACCTGGTTATGACGTCGATTGGCGAGTTCGTCGAGTTGCAGGGCACCGGTGAAAAGGCATCGTTCACGGAGGCGCAATTGAACGCCATGCTGGCAACGGGGCGAGCGGCGCTGAAGGAACTGTTTCGCGCCCAAGAGGCTGCCATAGCCGCCGGTTAGGCATTCATCGCCAGGCTTGCGTGAAGGCCGGTTTTCTTTGGCAAATCTCGATCATTGCCGCACGGGAAATCGAGTCACGGGTGGTGCAACTGCTCGAAGCGGTCTCCGGCCATCCCGCGGTCGCTGTCTACCAGGTGGAAGATGCCAGAGTTACCGTCTCGGTTTATTGCGAGAAACCAAAGGCTTGGCTCACGGCCGTGCGGGGTGAACTGGCCGCTGGATTGAGCCTGTTCGAGGCCGCTGGTTTGGGGATGGGACCCAAGGAATTGGTCATACGCAAGATGTCGCGCCGGGAGTGGGCGGAATCCTGGAAGCGGCATTTCCGCCCTTTGGAAATTGGCTCGGTGCTGCTGATCAAGCCGAGTTGGAGCCGGCGGCAACCGCGCCCGGGAGAGGCGCTGGTGGTGATTGATCCGGGGCTGAGTTTTGGCACCGGCCAACATCCCACCACTCGATTCTGCCTGAAGCAATTGGCCGGGTGGCGTCGCGGGCATCGAGGGCAATCGCTGTTGGATATTGGCACCGGGTCGGGAATACTGGCGATCGCGGCCGCCAAGTTGGGCTATCGTCCGGTCCGGGCCTTTGATTCCGATCCCGTGGCGGTTCGCATCGCCCGGGAAAACGTCCGGCAGAACGCCGTTCAACACCTCATCAGCCTCAACCGGCAGGACCTGGTCAAAATGGCCGCTTGCGGACGTCCTGGATTCGATGTCATTTGCGCCAACCTTGAATTCGATATCCTGATGGAGCAGACCGTCCGCATCCTGAGCCGGTTGCGTCCCGGGGGATTGTTGATCTTATCCGGGATATTAACCGGGCAATTCGAGTGCGTGAACCAGGCCTACCGCCGGGCGGGAATGGAGTTGGTTGCGGATGAAATTGCCGGTGAATGGCATTCGGGCAGTTACAGGCGGGCATTTGATGTTATTGAACGTTGAATTATATTTAGGGTCGAAGATGCGATGCATCAACAACAGCAACATCCTGAACGCAAAGGGGGAGATATCCTATTATTGGTGCGCCTCATGCTGTGCTGTTTTTGAGAAACGACTGGAAGACACTATGACAAAGCCCATTGATCAAATCGATGAAGTCATTTGCAATCCTAAACACCCTTTCCGCCAGGTCGCCGACCGGCCGGAAAAACCGCAACAGCTCGAGA